>JAFAAJ010000148.1 GCA_023426625.1 Bacteroidota bacterium | reverse complement strand
CGATCGATCATGATTCCTTGAATGACAACACGGTAACTCTTAGAGACAGAGACACCATGACTCAGGAAAGAGTTCCGGTTTCCGAACTGAGAAGAATCATTGATGAGAAAACCAATTTTAGAAATTTACTTTCAAAAATATAGCATGAAGGCCTTGAGAAATCAAGGCTTTTTTATTTGAAAAACGGTTCAAAACTTCCTGTATAAAAAAAACTTTTGCATTGAAAATCAAACACTAAATACAATTTTACAAAAACACACTTCCAGTATTATTGAAATATTCTTTTAATTCTTATTTTTAGGCTCAAAATTTAACCATGAAAAAAATACTTTTACTGGCTTTCGGCTTAGTTTATTCCTTAAGCTTTTCCCAGACCCAGGATCTTGCAGCACTGGCTTCCGGACAACACGTGGGAATGAATGCTCTTTTTGATGATAAAGACAATCTGTACGGCTACATTTCTTTGTATTCTTACGGAAAGACCGGACCAAAATCACAGAAATTTGAATATGTAATTCTGGATAAAAACCTTAATCCTGTAGCAAATAATGAATTTGAAGCCGGACTTCTTGTTTCCAGCTATATGGGATATATAGATTTCAAAGGGCAGATTATTTTACGTCCGTCTGATTTCAATTTTTCACAGGTTTTTGCTAAAGATGCAGCTACTCCTGTTTCCATGGTGATCGACCCTAAAACCAATAAGATATCTCCAAAAGTCTATTATGATTATCAGAACGGTACGTTCACAGAAGTTACCCAGCCAAAAACATGGAAGGCGGAAAGAAAGGAAAACAGAGCGGAGAAAAAAGAGAAAGGTTATAATTATGTTTCCGCTGTAGGTGAAGTTAAGGAAGGAGGATTCATTGCCGTTGAATATCACGATTACGGAAAATATGTGAACCACAACAGCATCATCAGATTTGATGACAACAAAAAAGAAGTGTGGAGGTACAGTTATAATACCAATGGTACTAAAAAGGTATTTTCAGATTTCTCCATCCTTGAGAAAGACGAGAAAAACATCTACGGAATTCTGAGAAAGGTAAATGATGACGAGAAAACATTCTCTCTTCTTGTTCTTGATATGAAGACAGGAAAAGAAATCACGAATAAGCCCCTTACCGGTCTTTCTCCTGAAACTTTACAATCTATAGAGAGCATGTATTCTGCGGGAAGTCGCCTGGATAACGACAAAAATTTTGATGATAAGCTTGTCCTGTTAGGAAGAAACTACGAGAAAGGAGATAAAGGTTTTGCCCGTTTTTTACTGGATAAAAACAATTACAACGTAGATCTTAGAACCCTGAATTACAAACCTGATTTATCCAATTACATTCCTAAGTTAAGTGCAGACGGCGGTGTGGAAAACGGATATTATCTTCAGGTAAAAGATGTTTATTTTATGAGCGACGGAAGCGTAGGTATTCTTTCCGAAAAATTCAAACCTGCCGGACAATACAATGCTCCTAAAACCACCGACATGGTGTACATCAGCACTGACAAAGATTTTAAAACCAAAGAAGTACAGATCTTTGAAAAAGAAAAATCGAAATGGGTAAACAATGATTATCTTTTCTCACAATACCTCAATGGGGGAAAAGATGTAGTTTTCTTCTTCCGTGATTATCAGAAAGATGAAGTTACCAAACAGAAAAAATGGAACCTTTTCATCAATACGGTTATTGACGGAAAGTTCAAACAGGAAGTTATTCCAATCTCCGAGAAAGACAACTTTGCGGTAAGACCTTATGTGGCAAAAGAAGGTTATATCCTTTTGCATGAGTTCAATGCAAAAGAAAAATACAATATGGTACGTTTAGAAAAACTGAACTACTAATAAAAAACCTCCCGATGAAATCGGGAGGTTTTTTTTAGCTTGATTGATAGTGATCTGCTATGTTCTTGATCTCATCCAGGCTTAAATTCCACATGAAACTCAGGAACTGCTGATAACTTTCACTTTGATTTTTGGGTTCAATCCTGTCTAAATAACGATTGAGATTGTAGTTTTTTCTGGCTTCATATATTTTGGCAAAGCATTTACCCAACCAGCTTTTATAATACTTTTCTTCTTCCCCGTCCTGTAAAAACTGCATGGCAACATAAATCCCCAATCCATAATCTTCAGAATGATAAAAATTGGGTAAAGTTTCCATTCTTGCCATCTTTTTAAGCGACAAATAAGCATCAGAAGCCTTTACTGTTTCTGTGGAAGTATTTAGCTCTGAAAACGTTTTCTTAAGTCTTTCGATTCGTTTTACCATTTCAGGATGGGAAGCCAGAGAGTCTTTATTCAGCTTTTCTTTGTAAAAATTATAATTATATAAAGAAAAATCTTCCTTTTTCATCCACTTTTCATTGAATGCCTGTTTCGGGAGATCGTACAATTTTTTATAGGTTTCCATATTCAGTGTTCGAGGAGAAATGGTATCAAAAGACTGCAGTTTTTGCAGAGCATTCACATATTCTCCCTTTTTAAACGCACTGTTTCTGAATATTACATACCCTAAAGAATCCGCCTGCATTTCCTGCCCCCTGTTTTCAATCCCTTTTTTATAAACCCTGTTTCTGAGAATGTCAAAAGCTTTCTGTTGGTTTTGCTGCTTCCTGCTCCAGGTTTTCAAATCTTTTACGAGCAGCTTATCCATCTGGTTTTGCTCGATCATACTTAAGAAAGTCTTTAAAGAATGTTCCTCGATCTTATGTCCTAGTTCATGGCAAATCACTGCTCCGATCTGTTCTTCATTATCCAGCCATTGAAACAGTCCCATATTAACCACGAAAGTTCCGTCCGCAAAACAAAAAGCATTCGGAGTATTGTCTCTTGCGATCAGGATTTTCAGATCCTGTGGAATCTGCGGATTGTTCTTTCTCAAATTTTGAATCAAAGATTTTATGCTTTCATCAAACTCAGATCTGAATACAAAGTCCTTGTTTTTTACCTTTGTTTCAAAGTCAGTTCCGAATTCCTTATATATTTTGGATAACTCAGTTCCCTTTTTCCCCGAATATTGTGATTTTAGTTTTTTGACCAGAAGTTCATTATTGTTACTGAATATTTTCAGGAAATCTTTCCTTTGCAGATAGTCAGCAGTATCTACATTTTTATAAGCCTGCCCAAAGCAGATCACAGAAAACAAGAGGAGTAAGAATACGGTAGATTTTTTAGTCATAGTCTTTTCATCAATTATCACAAAAATAATCAGATTTTCATTTTCTTGTTAAAATATTTTAAATTTGTTTCAGACGCAATCCTTATGGGAATACTAATATATATTGTAGGCGGGGCAGCAGGAATTGTTGCGATGTCTTATCTTTTAGGGTATGAATATCTTTTTAACGGGATCTCCAAAACATACCTGAAGGGAAAACTCAGTGCCAATATTGATGATGGAAAGTTTTTTTCAGCCAACATTATTAAAGCAGGAACTTCTAAAGCCTGGGAAGAATCAGAAGAATACAACAAAAAAGAACTACCTAAAAATTTAGTTCAAGATCTTATCCAATCCAATACAGCTTCTTTTTTGGTGGTGAAAAACGGTAAATTACTCCATGAGCAGTATTGGAGAGGATATACCAGAAATTCTAATACTAATTCCTTTTCCATGGCAAAAGCTGTGACCGTGATGCTTTTAGGTAAAGCCCTGGAAGAAGGTAAGATCCAAAATATTGATGACAATTTCTCAGACTTTTTCGAAGATTTTAAGCAGAAAAAATTCGGAAAAGACCTTACTTTAAAAAATCTGGCACAAATGGAAGCCGGACTGGATTGGAACGAGGATTTTAAAAACCCTTTCCTTCCCAATGCGAAAGCTTATTACGGTAAAGACCTCATCAAGGCTACTTTTTCAAGGAAATTTAAAGAAAAACCGGGGACAAGATTCGAGTATCAAAGCGGTTCCACCCAGCTTTTGGGATTTGCGGTGAGAAAAGCAGTAGGACAGTCTTTGTCAAGTTATTTATCTGAAAAATTCTGGAAACCTCTCGGAATGGAACAGGACGCAACATGGAGTACAGATACGAACGGAATGGAAAAGACTTATTGCTGTATTCATTCCAATTCAAGAGATTTTGCTAAACTCGGACAACTCTTCCTGGATCATGGAAAAGCCGGGGATCAGCAACTCCTGAATCCGGATTTTATTGAACAAATGAAAGAACCCACTCAAAAATCTGATGAGACTTATGGCATGGGTTTCTGGGTCAATAACGACAATCCTGTAAAACATTATTATTTTTTAGGTCTTCTGGGTCAGTATATCATTATGATCCCGGATCACAAGATGGTTATTGTAAGAACGGGAAGCTATAATAATCTTCCTAAAACAGATAAAGGAAGACCGGATCAGGTAAGATTTCTGGTGAATGAAACAGTAAAATTATTTCAGTAAAGATTATGGAAAAGTCCAATATAAAGGTAGATAAATACATTGAAAACTCCCCGGAATTTGCCCAACCTATTTTAAGTTTTCTTCGTGAAACGATCCATGAAGTATGTCCGGATGTAGAAGAAGCTATCAAATGGAAATTCCCGACTTTCATGTATAAAGGCAAAATTCTTTGTTCCATCACTTCTTTCAAACAATATTGCAGCCTCGGATTTTGGTTGCATCAGGAAATGAAAACTTTAGACGAACTGGAGAGCACCGCCGAAAAAAGTTCGATGTTCAGCTTAGGAAAGATCAAAACAATGGATGATCTTCCTTCAGCATTACAGCTCAAAAAGGCTATTCGGGAAGCCGTGGAATTAACGGATATGGGAGTAACCATGAAAAGAGCCGCTCCTGTAGAAACAGAAATTGAAGTTCCGGATTACTTTCAGGAACTCCTTAATCAAAACAAGAATGCACTAACTGTTTTTGAAAAGGCTTCTCCGTCATTCAAAAAAGAATATATCAAGTGGATCACAGAAGCGAAAACAGAAGCCACCCGAAATAAAAGGATGGAACAGGCTTTGGAATGGATCGCTGAAGGAAAAGGCAGAAACTGGAAATACGAGAGAAAATAAAATGCAACTACCTGAAATCCGATATTAAAACACAGAACCCACAAAAAGCATTGCAGATTACCTGTGAGAAAACAGACTATCGGATTTCATGATAGATGCATCCTGGTTTGAAAATATTTACTGATTACTGTTCAGCTATCGTCAAATTATTATATCCTCCTGTGTTATTCAGTGAGAAGTTCGCCAGATTGGAATTATTCAAATTAAACCAGATGTAAGGCATCAATCTCTGTCCGGCTGTCATGTAAAAAGATGCAGTACAGTTACTTCCGGCATCAATGTTTCCAATACTGTTTGAGGTCATCGTATTCACACATTTCACCGTATTCACAATGTTTGTTGAAGTCAGACCGATCGTATTGTCATACAATTGCCAGATTGCCTCTATCTGGATAGGGTTCAATGCGTCTGTGGTATAATTGATCGCCAATGGAGACAGATCTGTAGTAAAAGAAGCCACATACACACCATTCCGAGGAGCTGTAAAAACACCTGTTGTTGCATTAAAACTGGTTCCTGAATTACTCTCAAACATTTTGGTCCAACCTACTAAATAATTACTCTGACGATTCTGAAGTCCTGTCGTGGTAACAGCAGAAGGAGTGATCAGCTTTACATTATTATTGGTTTTAGTGGCAATGACAATAGCTTTATTATTGGCTGGCTGAGCCGTAAGTAAAGGAAGCCACTCATTACCATTGGAATATTCCACCCTGTTGTTATAGCGTACCGCTCCTTCATCTGCAGCAGATGCCGTTAATGTGGATGTCCCGAAACCAATAGCTCCGTTACCGGAATTTCTTGCATCTATTTTTGTTACGGGAGTATGTGTTCCCAATCCTATTTTTCCTGCACTGGTCACTACAACATCATTACTCTGCTGTACCGGAGTAAAGGTTGATCCGGTTGAAGGATTATCTTTTCCTCCATCAATATGAAGGACTCCTTTTGGGTTTTGAGTATCTATACCAACCTGGGAAAACATCAGGTTAGAACTTAATAATATAATGCCTAAAAAAATATTTTTTCTCATCGTTTGTTTTTTTTATAATCCGAAAATACTTAATGAAGTCAGGGTTGCATCTGAATCCAGTGTCTTTGCACTTCCCAAGCTTTGGGTCAGGCTCACTGTAATTTGATCGTCTTGGTTCAGGTTGAAAATTCCTGAGCAATTTCCCGCTACCTTATTGGCAATAGAATTGGTTCCCGGATAAGTTCCTACGCATTTAAACACTTTATTGGTTGTAGTGGAACTTGAATTGGTCTGAATCAGACTTTCATAACGGGAATCATTGGCTATAGTTCCCGACGTAAGGGAAAATGTGAAAGCCACTACATATATTCCGGTTTTTGAAGCTACGAAAGTTCCGGTAGAAGCGTTAAAG
>JAFAAJ010000295.1 GCA_023426625.1 Bacteroidota bacterium | reverse complement strand
AACGTTCGGTTCCTGATATGTTCAACTCTTTCGAAAAATTATTTACGAATTTCAGAAAGAATAATTCAAAATCCTATTATAGAAATGATATTGATGAATATGGAGTAGGCGAGGTTGAAGTTATCACCGGAGCCTTTTTGCTTATCAAAAGAGGTGTTTATGAAAAAATAGGGGGGCTGGATGAAACCTATTTTATGTATGGTGAAGATATCGATCTTTGCTATACACTGTTAAAGCAAGGTTATCAGAATTATTATTATGGAAAAGCTTCCATTCTTCATCATAAAGGAGAAAGTACTATAAAAGATCAGGTATATCTCGAAAGGTTTTACGGAGCTATGCAGATCTTTATTGACAAGTATTATAGAAGATCAAAACCTATACAATATTCCTTTTTAAAAGCCGGACTTAAACTTCGTCATACGATCGATAAGATCAAGCTAAAATAAAAAAGCAGTTCAGAAAAATGAACTGCTTTTTTGTATTTATAAATAATTATCTGACTATTTAGTTGCCGGTGTATTTTCCGGAGTCGTTTGTGAAGCAGGGGCAGATTGTGCCGGAGCTTCTTTTTTAACTGTCGGCTGAGCCGGAGCTGCCTGTGTAGGCTTTCCTGTTAAAACAACACTTAAAAGGATAAGAATGATGATCACACTTCCTAATGTCCATGTTGATTTTTCCATGAAGTCATTGGTTCTCTGTACTCCAAACTGAGCGGAAGATGCACCTCCGAAAGTACTGGAAAGACCTCCTCCTTTTGGGTTTTGAGCCATAATGATAATTACCAGTAAAACACTAGCAATCATTGTAAGAACCATCAATAGTATAAATATAGAATCCATTAATTTGATATCTTTTTGAATGGGCAAATTTAATCTTTTTTTACCGAATGACAAAAAAAGAAGTCAATAAAATATGGGTAAAAATAAAAACGGCAACATTTGTTGCCGTTTTTTTATGCAATAAGGGGATTCTTATTTAAAATCTGAATCTTTAGCCTGGTTAACCGTGTAAGATTTCACCGCTAAATTAATATCCATTCCACCCATATTCTGAATAATGGTGTATGGCATTTTTACACCCGATACATCTTTGTAATCAGCATAGCTTGTAGGAATAGATCCTCCTTCTCCTGCTTTAACTTCTCCTGTTTTAAGACCGGTTTTCACACTGTAATAGTAAGTGGTTTTGTCATCTTTTATTACATAAGAATCTTCATTGTTGAATTTCTCTATTCCTGCCAGTTTGTATTTTGGAGATTTAGCAAAAGTAAGTTCCGGGAAAAGTTCAGTTTCCTGAACCATTTCAGCTTTTTGCTTATCGTTTAAAGGCATTTTTTGCCCTTGAGCTTCCATATAACCGTCTTTTCCGTCAAATACGATCTTTTGAACGGTATTTCCCATCATACTGATGTTCATCGCCATTTTACCACCTTTAGCCTGAGTCATTTTCATGCTCATATCCATTCCCTGTACTTTGGTAGTAGCATCGTAAGTGATGGAAGTGATCTTCTGTACTGCAGCAAGACCTCCGATAGCATTGATGTATTTATCTGCAACAGATCCGATAGTTACGCTTGCATCTACTTTCTGAGCCGTTGGTTTTGCCACAGGATTAGCTTCTTTATCGAAATATTTTACAGGGTATCCTAATTTCTCCAATCCTTCAGAGATTTCAGATGCTTTACCAGCGATGAAGATTCTGCTTTGGTTAGGTAAAATAGTTGTTTTTACAGCGTTTGAAACGTCCGCTGCAGTTACTTTATCGATAGATTTCAGATAATTAGTATAGAAATCAGCCGGAAGATCCTGAACTTTTTGATTTAAAGCAAATCTTGCAATAGTAGCAGGCTGCTCTAAAGACATGATGAAGCTTCCTTTCAGTTTTGCTTTAGCGTTTTCAAGTTCTTCAGGTTTTACCGTAGAAATTCCGTTAAGTTCATTCATGAATTCTTTAACAGCTTTGTCTGTAACCTCGTTTCTTACACTGGCTTCTGCTGAGAATTCAGGAGAATATTTGCTTGTGCTTAAGCTGGAATAAGCCCCATAAGTGAATCCGTTCTTCTCACGAAGGTTCATGAAAAGTCTAGCTTCACCACCACCACCTAAAATATAGTTGGCTATAGTTGCAGCAAAGTAATTAGGATCCTTCATTTTCATACTGTGAATGTTGTTCAAAGATACTACAGACTGTACAGCAGAAGGGACATCAACAACGTTGATCTCTGTTTTAGCCACATTGGAAGCAGGTTCTAAAGCTGCAAAAGTAGTATTTGATTTTTTCCAGCTGCTGAATGCTTTTTCAACCAAAGATTTTACCTTATCAAATTTAACGTCTCCAACGATCACTAAATAAGCGTTGTCCGGAGCGTAATATTTTTTGTAAACGTTTTGTACGTCAGCCAACTGAATTCTATTGATAGATTCCACTGTTTCAAATTCTCCTCTTGATGTGTTTTTTCCGTACATCAAAGCTCTTGAAACTTTTCCGGCAATAGCAGAAGCATTTTTCTCTTCAGACTTCAATCCTTCAATTGCTCTTTCTTTAGAATTTTGGATCTCTTCAGCCGTGAAGTTAGGATTGATGATAGCATCTGCCATTAAACTTAATACTTCAGGGAAATATTTTGAAAGAGAATTGGCAGCAGCACCTCCCGGAGAGAAGCTAAGGCCAGCTCCTAAAAAGTCTACCTTTTTGTTGAATTCATCTTTGCTTAAGTTCTTTGTTCCGTTTTCGAACTGTTCAGCCATGATTGAGCTTACTCCTGTTACGTTTCCTTCGTAATATGGAGGTCTGTCCATTGTAAGGCTCACGTTTACTCTTGGTAATTTATTGTTTTCCACAACCATTACCGTAAGTCCGTTGCTTAATTGGAAAGTTTTTGGCTTAGCAATGTTGATCGCAGGAGTAGGACCTGGTTTTGGCATTGCATTAAGGTCAATTTTTTGTGCTGAAAGCATTCCTGCGAATAAAAACGCTGCAGCTATATATGTTAATTGCTTTTTCATTTGTAAAATTATTTTTTGATAATCACTTTTAAACCTAAGTTTCTATAGGGATTATTTTTTTTCAGGTACGTAATTAAGGATCACTCTTTGATTAGAATTCAGATACTTTTTAGCTGCATTTTGCAGATCCTGTCTTGTGATAGATCTATAAATATCGATCTCTTTGTTGATCAGGTTAGTATCTCCCATCAATACGTGGTTTGTTGCTAATGAAGCAGCAATTCCCTGGATGCTTGAGTTTGCATTTACAAACTGGTTTTCGTACTGGTTCTGAAGTTTTTGATAATCTTCCTCAGAAATTAAAGTAGTTTGAAGTTTTTTGATTTCAGCATCTATATCAGCCTGCAATGTCTGCTTAGTAGTCTGTCCCATTGGGATTGCGAAGAATGCAAAAATTCCATAATCTTCAAGACCTTGGTTGAAAGCCGCTACCTGAAGTGCTTTTTTCTCCTGATCCACTAATTTCTTGTATAATACAGAAGACTTACCACTACTTAAATATGAAGAAAGCATATCTAAAACATAAGCGTCTTTCTCTTTGTTACCCGGAGTTCTGTAAGCAAAAACATACGCTGGAAGCTGGATGTTAGGATCTGTAGCCGTAACCTCTTTTTCCTGAGTGATAGGAGCATCTTTAGGGAAGTTTTTAGGATAAACCGTTCCTTTAGGGATGCCTCCGTAATATTGCTCGATCCACTTTTTAGTCTGCTCAGGTTTGATATCACCTGCTACTACTAATGTTGCGTTGTTTGGAACATAATATTTTTTGTAGAATGCGATGAACTCATCCAATTGAGCAGCATTTAAATCTTCCATAGAACCGATAGTCGGCCAGTTGTAAGGGTGATTAGTGAAAAGGTTTTTTTGGATTGTAGAGAAAAGATTTCCGTAAGGCTGGTTGTCCATTCTTAATCTCTTTTCTTCTTTTACCACCTCTCTTTGTGTATCTACACCTACCTGGTTGATCACTGCGTGACGCATTCTTTCAGCCTCCATCCAAAGTCCTAACTGCTCGTTGTTTGAAGGGAAAGTTTCATAATAATAGGTTCTGTCGTTCGTAGTGTTCGCATTGTTTTGTCCTCCGTTTGAAGAAACAATTTTAAACCAATCACCTCTTTTGATGTTAGGCGTTCCTTCAAATAGAAGATGCTCAAAAAAGTGTGCAAAACCGGTTCTCCCTTTTACTTCATCTTTAGCACCTACATGGTACATTACACCTGTTGTAACTACCGGTGCAGAATTATCCTGATGAAGAATTACGTGTAAACCATTTGGCAAGTCATACTCTTCGAATTTAATTTGTTGTGCGTTCAAAACCATTCCGAAGAAAGCCGCCGCAGCAACAGAAAGAAGTCGTTTTTTCATTATAGTAGAAATTGTTTTGTCAATTGGTGTCAAAAATAAGCTAAATGTTACAATTTTGGGATGTTTTTTTTCAGGATTAATTAGTTTTATTAAATATCTGACAGTCTGCTTTTAAAAATTTGAATTCTCCTTATAATGCATTAATTTTGTGTTCCAAAAATTTTTGCTGTATGGAGGATTATCTGAAAGGACTGAATGAATCACAATTTGAGGCCGTTACCACATTACAGGGACCATTAATGGTTCTTGCAGGTGCCGGTTCCGGGAAGACAAGGGTGCTTACGATACGTATTGCTCACCTGATCACGAATGGAGTAGACCCTTTCAATATTCTGGCTCTTACTTTTACCAATAAGGCAGCAAGGGAAATGAAGGAACGTATTGCCAAAGTAGTAGGAGACAGCAATGCGAGAAGCCTTTGGATGGGAACATTTCACTCGGTTTTTGCAAGAATTCTGAGAAACGAAGCCCATTATTTGGGATATCCTTCCAATTTTACCATTTATGATCAGCAGGATGCCCTGAATGTCATCAAAAAAGTGTTGAAAGACATGAATATTGATGCCGATCTTTATAAACCTAAAAAAGTACAGTCAAGAATTTCCACCTATAAAAATAACCTGATAACGGTAAAAGCTTATTTCAATAATCCTGAACTTATAGAAGCTGACGAAAAAGCCAATATGAAATTCATCGGGCAGATCTATCAGAAATATGTAGAAGCATGCTTCAGGAACGGAGCTATGGATTTTGATGACTTGTTGTTGAAAACCAATGAGCTGTTAACCCGTTTTCCGGAAGTTTTGGCGAAATATCAGGACAGATTCAGATATATTCTCGTGGATGAGTATCAGGATACGAATCACTCTCAGTATCTTATCGTGAAAGCTTTGGCTTCCAAATTTGAGAACATCTGTGTGGTGGGAGATGATGCCCAATCCATTTATTCATTCCGTGGGGCTAATATTTATAATATTTTAAACTTTAAAAAGGATTATCCTGATGCTAAAACAGTTTCTCTTGAGCAAAATTACCGTTCAACACAGAATATTGTGAATGCTGCAAATGTAGTGATCGCTAAAAACCTTCAACAGTTCAAGAAAAACGTTTTCAGTGATAATGAAACGGGAGATAAGATCAAAGTTTACAGATCTCTTTCGGATGCAGATGAAGCGAATTTCGTAGCCGGAAATATCTGGGAACTTCGCAACAGGGATCAGAGGAAATACAGCGACTTTGCCATCTTATACAGAACCAACTCTCAGACGCGAGCTTTTGAAGATGCGTTGAGACGTAAAAATATTCCCTATAAAGTATATGGAGGTTTGTCTTTCTACCAAAGAAAAGAGGTGAAAGATCTTTTAGCTTACCTTCGTCTTCTCATTAATGAAAATGATTCGGAAGCATTGATGAGGATTATTAATTATCCGGCAAGAGGAATCGGGGAAACTACTCAGAATAAGCTGATTGTCTTTGCGGACTCCCAAAATGTTTCAGTCTCTAAAGTATTGGACAATCTTCCGATGTATGCTCCTCATTTAGGTTTCAATAATGGAGTTATCAACAAACTGAATGATTTCTGGTCTATGATCAAAGCATTCCAGGTTCTGTTGAAAACCGAAACGGCTTATAATGTTGCGATGGAAGTGGCTAAACGAAGCGGTTTGATCAAATTCTTAAAAGACGATCAGACTCCGGAAGGCATTTCCCGTGTAGAAAACGTTCAGGAATTAATGAACTCGATGCAGGGATTCATTGAAGAGCAAATGCAGCTGGAAGACGGAGATCCGAGTTTATCCAATTTCCTTGAAAATATTGCTCTTTCTGCGGATACTCAGAACAAAGACGATGAAGAAGATATGGTTTCCCTGATGACCATTCACCTTTCCAAAGGATTGGAGTTTCCGGTCGTTCATTTGGTAGGACTGGAAGAGAATCTTTTCCCAAGTTTTATGAGTTCATCAACACGGGAGGATTTGGAAGAAGAACGTCGTTTATTCTATGTGGCTTTAACGAGAGCTGAAAAGCAGGTCTTTTTCTCTTATGCAATTTCACGTTTCCAATGGGGGAAAATTACAGATGCGGAACCTTCAAGATTCTTAAGTGAGATCGATGAAGAATTCATAGAGTTTGTGAATCCTGCTATAGAAAAGCGTTTCATTAATAATTCAGGAGTCAAGTCCAATATTTTTGATGAACATCCATCAGAAATGAAAAGCTTCAGGAAAATTGAAAAGAAAACGATTGAAAGAAATGAAGGTTCAAAACCTATTGCTGAACCAAGAAAACTGAAGCCTGTAAGTACCGCTAAAATCGTTAATCCAAGTGGAGCATCATCTCAGGATATCGAAGTGGGAGACAAAGTAAGACACGATCGTTTCGGAATTGGGGAAGTGACTTTTCTGGATGGAACGGATCCACAGAATATCAAAGCGAAAGTAATTTTCCAGCACGAAGGAGAGAAAAATCTTATCCTGAAGTTTGCGAAACTGACTAAGATTTAAAAAAAAGCTGTCTCAAAAACAAAATTCTTTGGCTTTTGAGACAGTCTTTTTTTATTTATTCTATTTCTTCTGCGTTTCAATAAAATTCACCATTTCATCTACAATTTTATCAAGTTCTTCCTTGTCTGTTGTTCTGAAGCCATGAAGTCCGTTTTCCACAACGGTTAAATGGTTTTGTATATTCTCCTTTTTAAGTTTTCGGTATAGCTTTTTTGCCTGTTTCAATGGAACCACCTGATCCTTATTTCCCTGAATGGTTAAAGTAGGGATTCCGCCTTGTACATAATAGACCGGTGAAATTGTTTTAAGGTATTCTACGACTTTTCTTTTATCCTTTTTAATGTCGTAACCGGTAATTCCATATACAAGCTTTTCTCTCAAATCCACGATTTTCTTTGAAAATAAACCGATAAAAAAGACTGGTATTTTCCCGGCTCGGGTGTGAAGAAGTGTATTCATATCGGAGGGACCGAAATTATTGATCACATAATTTACTTTTCCGGAATATTCTGAAAGTTTAGGATCACCTGTAAATTCTGTATCCGGAGTATAAGCAGAAAGCATGGATAAATGTGCGCCCGCTGAAGTTCCGAAAAATCCAATATTATTGGGATCGAAATTATATTTATCTGCATTTTTCCGTACCCATCTTACAGCATCTTTAGTGTCTTCGATCGGAAGAGGAAAATGGAGATCTTCATTCACTAAAGTATAATTGATGCTGATCACGGCGTATTGTTTCTCTGTAAGTTTCAGGATCATGTCTTCTATATAAGTATCGGATCGGATCATTTTATCACCTTCTACCCATCCTCCTCCATGTACATAAACTACAACAGGAAGCTTTAGATTTTTATTGGTTTTTGGGATGAAGATATCTAAGAGAACAGGATCTCCGGTTTTATTTGTTTTGTAGACAATATCTTCAGATACTGCAGTTTTTTCCAAAAGAATGGTACTTTTTGGAATATCGGGCTGAACAAGATTCTGCGAGTGTCCCGAATGTGATAACGTAAGGATAAGTACAAAAAACAGGCTTTTTAAAAGCCTGTAAATTGTATTGTTCGGGGTTGATTTCATATCGTAATATTTTGAGGTGGTGTTATCTTACTAACTCCTCAAAAAGTTTACCAAACGTTTTATCGAGATCTTTTGTTTTTCCGGGATGTGGTCTTGAAGTCTGTACCACGGAACTTCTCACAGCCGTTAACCAACGGAAGCGTTCAGGGATCTCCAGTTGAGCGATCGGACCGCCGTCTTTATCTCCATTGGCAATTTTCTTGAAGCTTTCCAGATTCTGAATAATATCCTCATAATCCAGCTTACTGCGCATCAGTCTGAATTTATCGGGACAGAGATAAAATTCCACACGGATGTATTTTTCCTTTTTTGAAAACATAACGAGCCCGATGTTGAAAAACTCTTCTCTTTCAACCTTAGGAACCAAACGTATTACGGCGTATTCGTATATTTTAGCCTCTTGCATGCTGAGCTTCGTTTACAAAGATTTGAGAATGTTCTAAACGTGTTTTCATGAACTGAAAATACACTTCACGGATCTCTTCCGGTGTTTCATCGGCATCATTCCAATGTAACCAGTCTTCCGGGATCAGATTGACAATTTCTCTGAAAATTTCATCATTCAATACTTCATGAGCGAACTGATCGGCTTTATCCAGTTGTGTTGCCTGTGGAAGCAGAACGTGATCTTTTACATATTTAAAAGGTGTTTTCGCTGCCGTATCAAAATTCTGCCACGAATGATGGAAGTAAAAAGATGCACCATTATCGATTACCCAAAGTTCTTTATGCCACATCAAAAGATTTGTATTCTTAAAAGTACGGGCGATATTCGTGATAAATGCATCCAGCCATACGATTTTTGATGCCAAAAGCGGATCTATTTTCACGCTTGGATCATACGCAATGGATCCTGAAAGGTAATGCAGACCTAAATTCAGCCCTTCTGAAAATTTAAGCAGATCCTGAATTTCTTCATCAGCTTCAGTTCTTCCAAAGTCTACATCCAGATTGGTGAAAACCAGCTCAGGAATCTTTAATCCTAAAGCTTCTGTAATTTTTCCTCCTAAAAGTTCAGAGATCAACATCTTCACTCCATGACCGGCTCCACGGAATTTCAGCACATATTTAAAATCGTCATCCGCTTCTGCCAAAGCAGGAAGAGAACCGCCTTCTCTTAATGGCAGGATGTAGCGCATGACGGTAACTGTTCTTAGATCCAACATACCGCAAAAATAAGGTTTTAATCCTTTTTATAAGGTTAAAAAATATCAACCCATTAAAATTAATCATTGCAATTGACTTTAATTTAATATTTTTAAAGCAATAGAATTTTAATATGAAGATTACAAAAGAACAAAATATCATTATCTCCAACCCTGAAACCAAAGATTTTCTTGCCGATGCATTTTATCCTGAAGCTGATGCACAATTACCACTGGTAATATTTGTTCATGGTTATAAAGGGTATAAAGACTGGGGAGCCTGGAATCTGATGGCAGAAAAGTTTGCAGAAGCCGGTTTTTTCTTTGTTAAATTCAATTTCTCACATAACGGAACAACGCTTGTTGATCCGAATAATTTTGCTGATCTGGAAGCTTTCGGGAACAATAACTATTCTAAAGAGTTGTCTGATTTGGGCGCAGTTATAGATTATTTTATTAAAACCCCTAAAGTAGATGATCAGAAAGTAATTCTCATCGGTCATAGCAGAGGTGGTGGAATTTCTATTGTGAAAACATTTGAAGATGAAAGAATCAACGGACTGATTACACTTGCCAGTGTAGATTCTCTGGAAAGGTTCCCCAAAAATAAAGATCTTCAAAACTGGAAAGAAAAAGGAGTTTATTATGTTTTAAATGGACGAACTTACCAGGAAATGCCACATTATTATCAGTTTTATGAAGATTTTGAGAAAAATGCATTGCGTTTTGATGTTGAAAGAGCAGCTGAAATGGCACAGGCTTATTTTTTGATCATTCATGGAACGAAGGATGAAAGCGTGAGTGTGAAAAATGCTGAGCACCTTCATATTTTAAATCCAAAGTCTGAATTGTTCCTCATTGAGAATGCCAATCATACTTTTGGAGCAAAGGAACCGTGGCAGGAAGAAAATCTTCCGGATGATCTTAAGATCTTAACTGAAAAATGTATTGATTTCATAAAAAAGAATATGTAATTAATCGTACTTTTGAAAAATATTAAATCATTAGCATTATGGACCTTTTTTCGGCGTTAGAACTTCCCAGCTTTGCAGATCCACAGATCTGGATCAGCTTGTTGACTCTTACTTTTCTGGAAATTGTTTTGGGAGTGGATAATATAATTTTCATTTCGATTATTTCCAATAAATTACCTGAAAATCAGCAAAAAAGAGCAAGAAATGTAGGTTTGATTCTCGCGATGGTATTTAGAGTGATGCTTCTTCTGATGATCAATTGGATTATCAGTCTGAAAGATCCCGTCCTTACTATTGGGTTTATTCATGAACCCGGAACGGAACAGGCTTTACGGGTAAGCTGGAAAGATATTATCCTTCTTGCTGGAGGTATTTTCCTGATCCTTAAAAGTACCTTTGAAATCCATTCGAAAATGCAGATCGATGAGGTTCAGCATAAGCCTAAATCTGTAGGCTCAGGTTTACTGACAACCGTGATCATCCAGATTATTTTGGTGGATATGGTGTTCTCTCTGGATTCTATTTTAACGGCTGTAGGTTTGGTGGATAATGTGGTGTTGATGATCATTGCTGTAATTATCTCAATTGGAATTATGATGATGTTTGCAGGACCTATCTCCAGAATTATTAACAGACATCCAAGTTTGCAAATGTTGGCTTTATCTTTCCTGGTGGTAATTGGAGTGATGTTGGTTGCTGAAGGAATTCATCAGCACATCAGCAAAAACATTATTTATTCATGTCTTGCATTCAGTTTACTGGTGGAATTATTAAATATTAATTTTAGAAGCAAACAGCGAAAAGCATTCAAATTAAATCCCGATTTAAAGGATGATCTCGATATAGATGAATAAAAAAAGGAGTGAATTTTCACTCCTTTTCTTTTTATTTAATTAAAATTTTCCAGGCTTCTTCAACTTTACTTTCCAGTAACAGTTGTTGAGCGTTCTGATGTATATTTTCATCAGCATGGAAACTTTCACCAGGTAATACTTCTACATTGGCAAGCATTCCTAAATCATTTCCGGTGAATATTTTGCTCAGTTTTATTTCGTCAGGAAGTCTGTCAAAACCGATTCCTTTAGTGACTAATGGTTTAGGGACTTCAAAAAGATTGTTCTCATTGTTTCTGGAATACCAGTTTCCGCCTAAACGAGCTACCATATCCAGCTTTTTCTGGTCAAGGTTGCCTTCTTCATTCAGACATTCTTCTCTGATATGGATTTTCTTCACTTCACAAATAACCAAATTTCCTGCACCACCCTGATCTCCCAAAGATTTTACTTCTAATACCTTGCATTCGAAGTTTACAGGACATTCCTCGATCAGTTTTGGCTGTATCAGATCTGCATCTTTCATCGTCAAGCCGGATTTAACGAACTCATTAACGCCGTCTTCGTATTCTGTAGATGCTAAAGAAATTTGCTGTACAATCGGGAAATTAACGGTTCCTATCACTACTTCCGGTACTTCTAAGACATTTTCCAAAGTATGTTTCGTGGTATTGTCGCGAACTCTTCTCGAAGGAGAAAAAATTAAGATCGGCGGTACAGTACTGAACATATTAAAAAAGCTGAATGGGGATAAGTTGATATTGCCATTCTTGTCAACCGTTGAAGCTAAGGCAATCGGACGTGGTGCGACTGCTGTCTGCATAATGGTCTGCAGTTGTACAGGTGATATTTCAGATGGAATTACTGTTTTCATATATCTTTATTCAAACACTTAAAGTGACTTTAGTAACTTATTAAAATTTATTAAAGTGCAGGAATAATTTTACCTGAAACTTCACCGAAACCAACTCTCACTCCATCTTTCTCTGCCCATGCTTTCATAGTGATGGTATCATTATCATTGATGAATTTTCTTTCTTCTCCATTGCTTAATGAGATAGGATTTTGTCCTCTCCACGTTAATTCAAGCATAGAACCGAAAGATTTTGGATCACTTCCCGAAATAGTACCACTTGCATACATATCACCTACTTCTACGTTGCATCCGTTCACTGTGTGATGCGCCAGTTGCTGAGTCATATTCCAGTACATGTGTTTGTAGTTGCTTTCGCAGATCAGGTTTTGCTCACCGTTTTCCGGTTGCAGATACACTTCAAGGTTGATATCGTAGTTTTTATCTCCTTCAAATTTTAAATAATCTAAAACTTCAGGATCCTGAACAGGAGAAGCTGTTCTGAAAGGCTCCAAAGCCTCTAAGGTAACTACCCAAGGTGAAATGGATGAACCAAAGTTCTTTGCTAAGAATGGTCCAAGCGGAACATATTCCCACGACTGGATGTCTCTTGCAGACCAGTCATTGAAAACGACCATTCCGAAAATAGCATCTTCAGCATCTTTGGTGGAAATGCTTTCCCCCATTTCTGTGTTTTTGTTGATGATGAAAGCCATTTCCAATTCGAAATCCAGTTGCTTACAAGGCCCGAAAACCGGTTTTTCAGCATCTGCAGGCTTCATTTGACCTTTCGGACGGTTGATCTCTGTTCCAGAAACAACAATAGAGGATGCTCTTCCGTGGTAACCTACCGGTAGATGTTTCCAGTTTGGTAACAAAGCATTGGCCGGATCGCGGAACATTTTTCCTACGTTGGTTGCGTGTTCTATGCTGCTGTAAAAATCCGTATAGTTTGGAACATGTACAGGCATCATCATTTTCACTTTATCCAGGTCATAAAAAGCTTCTTCAATGGTTTTTTGATCTTTTGATAAAGTAGATCCTTCCTGTAATAAGTCCTGAATTCTGGTACGAACGACGTTGGTAACCGGCTTTCCAAGTTCAATGAACTCATTCAGGGTGTAGGCTTCAAAAACATTGTCTTCAAGACCGTCAATATCTTCAAAATATCCAAGATCGTACAAGGTAGCAAGATCGACTACCTGATCTCCGATTCTTGTACAGCACCCGATATATTCTTTGTTAAAAACTGCTACTCCGAAAGGAATATTATGTATGGAAAAATCCGAATTGGATGAATACTCTACAAATGATTTCATAAGGTTTGAGTTTTATTGGATTCTTATCAATCCGTTATCATTAGCTTAAATTTGATCGTTATTTTTGGTAAGGAATCAAAATAGTTTATTATTTTTTTAAATAGGATTCTTCATCTATCCATCTGTCTTTGGTGTTGACATCGATGAGGTAAAGGATGTCCTGCTGTCTGGTCAGCAGTAAAGTTTTGGTGACAGGAATCGGAACTTTTTTATTTTCAAGCTTATCTGCTCTCAGAGAAAGGATGTTTTTCTTTCTGATGATATCTCCCGTGAATACATTGGAGCTGCTTTCACCCGTGGTTTTATCATCAAAAACTTCAACATAAGTAACGTTGTTTCCTTTAATGATAATGAAATCTCTTTCCGTGTGATCTTCTGCATCTTTAATGAAAACAAACTTTTTATTGTCTATGTTTACATTTTCCAGATGCTGGTTGATCCCTTTTCGTTCTTCAAGGCGGGTAAGGATTTCGTTAATAGTTCCGTATTGTGCCTGTAAGCTTAATGTTCCAAGGAACATAATAACCATGCAAATTTTTCTCATATTAATGTGTTTATAAAAAAGTTTTGTCAAGACTTTGCATCCTGACAAAACTTAAAATTGATATTTTGTAATTAAAGATTACCTCTTCTTTCCTGTTCTCTTTCCAATGCTTCGAACAATGCTTTGAAATTTCCGGCACCGAAACTTTGGGCACCATGTCTTTCAATGATCTCGAAGAATAGAGTAGGACGGTCTTCTACAGGCTTGGTGAAGATCTGTAAAAGGTATCCTTCTTCATCATGGTCGATCAGGATTCCTAATTCCTGTAATTTTTTAAGATCTTCATCGATATGACCTACTCTTTCAGGAACCATTTCGTAATAAGCTTCAGGTGGTGCAGATAAGAATTCTACTCCACGTTTTTTAAGCTCTGTAACTGTGTGAATGATATCTTTTGTCGCTACAGCAATGTGCTGAACACCTTCACCTTCATAGAAATCAAGATATTCTTCTACCTGAGATTTTTTCTTGCCTTCTGCAGGTTCGTTGATCGGAAATTTCGCATACCCGTTTCCGTTAGACATTACTTTTGACATCAAAGCAGAATATTCTGTATTGATCTGTTTGTCATCAAAAGAAAGGATGTTTACAAATCCCATTACATCTTCATACCATTTTACTACAGGTAACATACGGTTCCAGTCTACATTTCCTACACAGTGGTCTACGTATAATAATCCTGCGTCTTCCGGATTATAATCACTTTCCCATTTTTCGTATCCAGGCATGAAAGGACCTGTATAATTCTTTCTTTCAACGAACATATGAACGGTTTCTCCGTATGTATAAATTCCGGACATTCTTACTTCACCATGTTCATCTGTAAGGGTTACAGGCTCTAAATATGGTTTTCCTCCTCTTTTTGTAGTTTCTTCAAAAGCTTTATAAGCATCATCCACCCAAAGTGCCAAAACTTTTACTCCGTCTCCATGTTTTTTTACATGTTCATTGATTGGTGAGTCAGATTTAAGACCGGTAGTTAAGATCAATCTTATTTTTCCCTGTTGAAGAACATAAGATGCGCGGTCTCTTACTCCTGTTTCAGGACCAGCGTACGCTACAGACTGAAAACCGAAAGCGGTTTTATAAAAATGAGCAGCCTGTTTAGCATTTCCTACATAAAACTCAATGTAATCTGTACCATTGATTGGTAAAAAATTCTCTGCTTGAGCAATTTTTTCGGCAAATGTAAGTGTTGACATATTTTCTTTTTTACTTTTATTTTATTGGGTATGCAAATTACGAAAATCTTAGGAATATTTAAAACATTAATGCGTAAACACCTGGAAATGCTTAACATAAATTTAAAGAAAAGTTTATTTAAGTATGCTTAAGTTTATTCTGTGAGAATAAGGTTGTCTACATTTGTAATACCAAGATATATGGAAAAAAAATATTTCGAAACAAGAAGCCGTAGCACTAAGCTACGGCTTTTATATTTTATTTTTTATGATTTAATCTTCCTGCGTCGGGATTATAATTATCCCAGATTTTCCATACCTCATTTATCTTTCGGATAAAATAAATCTGTGTATTGAGCTGATTTACAAAATGTTCTTCGCCTGTGTCTCCCGCTTTGAATAAAAGATTCCAGAATTCCTGAGATTCCAGGATTTTTTTTTCGGGTTCGTCTGTCACTATATTGATGTCAAAAACCTCATAATTGGAACGGTTGTTCTTAGTCACCAGTTGAAAATCCCTTTCACATAATTCTTTACTGAATTGCGAAGCTCTTTCTAAAAAAGGAGAATCATCAAAAACCAAATCCTTGAAAAGCTCCGTTCTATGTTCCGGAAAACCTTTGTAAAATTCGAAAACAGTAGCACAATAATCATAAATCATTTGGGTGAAAAAAGATTTATCATCAGCAGAAGCCTGTTTGCTTTCCGCCTTGTCTTTTATAAAAAGTATGTAGGCATTAAGATCTCTATGTCCCAAAAAAATACAGATCTTATCGAGGGTTTTCAGAAACCTCAGATCACTGTGTGTTTTATCCTGATAATCGTTCTCAAAAAAACGTTGCAGGGTAACATGTGAAATGGTATTTCCGATTTCGAACTTTTTTCCTCCTTTTAGCTCTTCAGCTTCTGATAATTCTTCTTTAATGATTTCGGAAAGAATAATATAATGGCTTCTTTTCCATTCGCCGACATTTCCTAAAACGGAATTCTCCACTTTAGGATGCCGCATAATTTCTTCCCTTATCGAATTGTAAATTGTTTTCAAATTTGCTAGTTTTTAAATGATTTGATCAAAAATGCTGCCGAAATTCTTAATTTTTTTCGCGTTTTCTTTCTTTAATCTTGATGAAAATTCATTTTGTAAATGATTTTTCAGGCTGGCAAATTTATGTAAAATTTCTAATGTTTAAACCTTTCAAATGCAGCTTTTTCCAACATTTCTCTATCATCCGGGTGAGCAATGCTGATCAGTTCCTGAGCACGTTGTCTCAGGTTCTTCCCATATAGATATGCAGTACCATATTCCGTAACTACATAATGAATGTGGCCTCTTGTGGTAACAACACCGGCTCCCTGTTTCAGGAACGGAACAATTCTGGAAATTCCTTTTTTAGTTCTTGAGGTTATGGCAATGATCGGTTTTCCGTTTTCACTTAGTGCGGCTCCTCTCATGAAGTCCATCTGACCACCGATACCACTATACTGCATTGTCCCAATGGAATCTGCGCATACCTGTCCTGTAAGGTCGATTTCAATGGCTGAATTGATCGCCACCATTTTCTTATTCCTCATGATGTTGATCGGGAAGTTCACATCACTTACATCCTTAAACGCAAAAACGGTATTATCATCTACATAATCATATAGTTTTCTTGTCCCGAAACAGAAACTTGTGATGGTTTTGTTGTCGTTGTAACCTTTATATTTATTGTTGATGACATCATTCTGGATCAGATGGATCACTCCGTCACTCAGCATTTCGGTATGAACTCCAAGATCTTTATGGTTGTTCAGGCACTTCAATACGGCATCGGGAATTGTTCCTATACCCATTTGAAGCGTAGATCGGTCTTCAATAAGTTCAGCCACATTTTTCCCGACAAGCATTTCTTCAGGACCTACTTTTGAACCATAATCTACAGTTGGTAGCTCTTCTTCGTGCCAAACCAGCTTATGAATTTTGCTGACATGGATCATTCCGTCTCCATGGGTTCTTGGCATTCTCGGATTCACTACGGCAACAATTGTTTTTGCTGTGTCCACCGCAGATCTTGCGATATCTACAGAAGTTCCCAATGTACAGAAACCATGTTTGTCCGGTGGTGAAACGGTAATAAGTGCTACATCAAGAGGAAGGATATTCTTTTTGAATAAGATTGGGATCTCACTCAGGAATACCGGAACAAAATCTCCTCTGTCAGAATTAACGGCATCACGAACCGGAGTAGAGACAAATAAGGAGTTGACAAAGAACTTGTCCTTATATTCCGGTTTGGCGATCTCTACATTTCCCTGTTGGGTAATGGATACCATTTCTATTTTATCTAACCTGTGGGCTTGTCTTGCAAGTTCATCGATCAGGAAGTTTGGGGTGCATGCACTTCCGTGGAAGAACACGCGATTCCCGCTTTTTATTGTATATATAGCTTCTTCTGCACTTATATAATCGTACATTTCAGATGTTTTTATATTTTAAAATCAGTGACGGATGCTTATTCCTGAGAGCGGTCCTCCATGGTTTTGTCATTTTCTTCCAGCCATGAAGTTTTGTAGGAAGGATCTTCAACTTTCAATGCTTCTTCCGTGATTTTCAAAGGACGGAAAGGATCAACCATTACAGCGTATTCTTCCGTGAATTTCTTACCGATACTTCTTTCCATAGCTCCGGGATGTGGACCGTGAACAATTCCTCCGGGGTGAAGAGTGAAATCCATCAGATCGATGTGGTTACGGCTCATAAAGTCACCTTCCGTATAGAATAATACCTCATCAGAATCAATATTTGAGTGATTGTAAGGTGCAGGGATTGCCATTGGATGGTAATCATACATTCTTGCACAGAACGAGCAAACTACAAAGTTGTGTCCTTCAAAGTTCTGGTGAACTGGTGGCGGTTGATGAATTCTACCGGTAATCGGCTCAAAGTTTTTGATATTGAATTTATAAGGGTAAAAATAACCGTCCCAACCTACAACATCAAAAGGATGAGTTGCATAGATGAAATCGGTAATGTGATTTTCTTTTTTTACTTTAATTAAAAATTCACCTTTTTCGTCTTTTGGCTCTACGAAAGTAGGTGTAATGATGTCTCTCTCGCAGAAAGGTGAGTGTTCCAGAAGCTGTCCGAACTCATTTCGGTATCTTTTCGGGGTATAGATCGGTGAATGACTTTCCAGAATGAAGAGTACAGTGTCTTCAGATCTTAATTCAATTTGGTAAATAGTACCTCTTGGAATAATCAGGTAATCTCCAACAAAAAATTCAAGGTCTCCTACGAAAGTTTTTAAAACCCCGGTTCCTTCATGCACATACAATAATTCATCGCATTCGGCATTTTTGTAGAAATAATCCATGGATTTTCTTGGTTTTGCCAATCCCATTTTAAGGTCATTGTTCAGTAAAAGTATCTTTCGGCTATCCAGAAAATCGTCTTCGGGAGTTACATTCATCCCTTTGAACATTCTTGGAGTCACATTTTTCTCTATGGCAATCTTCGGAGTAACGTCTTTCGGTTCACCTATGGATTTGATCTGAGTCGGACGATGGATATGATACAGTAAAGAAGAAATGCCGTGAAAACCTTCTGTACCAAACAGTTGTTCGTAATAGAAGTTGTCTTCAGGAGATTTAAAAATCGTATGTCTTTTTTGCGGGATGTTCCCGGAATGGATATATCTCATTTTTACCTTTATATTTTCTCAAATTTAATAATTTTTGACGAATTAATTTCACAACATTTATCATATGGTTTGTAGTTTCGAAAATAATTGTTAGTTTTGTCTAACAATTTTATTTCATGAGACAAATATTGCTTTCTGTTGTGTTGTTGTCATCGTATTGTTTCTCGCAGGAAACAGACAGTCTGGATATTGATTATCAAGCAAGACCTGATTCTGCAATAGTTTCCAGAAATGAAATGAAAACGAAACTTATTGATGATGTTGTGATCACAGGAACCATAAAGCCTATAAGCAAATCGAAAAGTCCGGTTAATGTGGAGATCTACAGTCAGAAATTTTTTCAGAAAAATCCAACCCCGAATATTTTTGAATCAATAGCTATGGTAAATGGGGTAAAACCTCAGTTGAACTGTTCGGTTTGCAACACGGGAGACATTCACATCAATGGTTTGGAAGGTCCTTATACCATGATTTTAATAGACGGAATGCCAATTGTAAGTTCACTTTCAACAGTGTATGGTTTGAGTGGAATTCCAAACAGTTTAATTGACAGGATTGAAGTGGTGAAAGGTCCGGCTTCCTCTCTTTACGGCTCTGAAGCAATGGGAGGAGTTATTAATATCATTACTAAAAATGCTTTAACGGCTCCGAAATTAAGTCTGGACGTGATGTCGAGTACATGGAATGAAAATAATATAGATTTTTCAACAAAATTTACATTAGGTAAAAATATAGCTTCATTATTAAGTCTTAATTATTTCAATTTCGGTAAAAAAACAGATCAGAATAAGGATAATTTTACGGATTCAGCTTTACAGAACCGAATTTCAGTTTTCAATAAATGGAATTTTCAGAGAAAGGAAAACAGACAGGCAAGTTTTGCTTTACGGTACTTATACGAAGACCGTTTTGGGGGCGAAATGCAATGGAACAGATCTTACAGGGGAAGTAATGAAGTTTACGGTGAAAGTATTTACACCAACAGAGTAGAAGCTTTCGGCATGTATCAATGGCCAATGAAAGAACAGGTGATTACTCAGTTTTCTTACAATTATCATGACCAGGATTCGTTTTACGGAAGCAATCCGTTTAATGCGGAACAAAAAGTGGCTTTTGTGCAGACTTATTGGGATAAGAAACTGGGAAATCATGATCTTATTTTGGGATTGACATTTAAAAAGACGTTTTATGATGACAATACACCGGGAACTTTGTCTGCGGACGGATTGATCAATCAACCGATGAAGTCTCCGATTTGGGGTGCTTTTTTACAGGATCAGTGGGAGATCAGTGAAAAAAATACTTTGCTGCTTGGCTATAGATATGATTATGATAAGATCCATCACTCTGTGCATTCACCAAGATTCGCATGGAAATTTTCTCCCCATCCGTATCATACATTGCGATTCAATTTTGGAACCGGTTTCCGGGTGGTGAATTTGTTTACGGAAGATCATTCTGCACTGACAGGTTCCCGTGAAGTGGTGATCAAATCTGATCTGAAACCAGAAAAATCGGTCAACGGAAATTTGAATTATGTTTTGAAAATTCCGGTAAAAGATCAACTGATCAATGTGGATGCCTCCGTATTTTATACCTATTTCAGCAATAAAATCGTGGGTGATTTTGATTCGGAACCGGATAAGATCATTTATGATAATCTGCGTGGATACGGAGTTTCAAAAGGTGTTTCCATGAATATGGATTACAGCTTTGATTTTCCGTTGAGTGTTAATTTTGGGGTAACTTATCTTGATGTGTATCAGAAATTCGATAACGAAAGTGAGAAATCACAACAGCTGCATGCTCCGAAATGGAGTGGAACCTATAATCTGACCTACAAATTTCCGAAATCTTTTACACTGGATTTTACCGGACAGTTTTACGGATCTATGCGATTGCCTGTTCTGCCGAATGATTACAGACCGGAATATTCTCCTTTTTATTCTTTAGCCAATATTCAGGTTTCAAAAAGCTTCCGATCAGGATTTGAAATATATGCAGGAATTAAAAATCTGTTCAACTTCATTCCTGATGATCCGCTGATGCGGTCATTCGATCCATTCGATCAATATGTGGATGATCCGGTCAATAACCCGAACCATTATACTTTTGATACAACTTACGGTTATGCACCGATGCAGGGAATCAGAGGATTTCTGGGCGTGAAATATATTTTAAAATGAAAATGATTTTAAATATAATGTTAATATTGGCACCCTGTTTTTATCTATCCCAGATGAGAACGGGTACTTTTTCCGGTCTTGAAAATTCCCGGATCCAGGATCGGAAACCTGTGATTATTCATTTGTATACAGACTGGTGCTCAGTATGCAAAATAGAATCTTATCATATTAATAAAGATAAAGATCTGGTAAAAATGATGAATGAAGATTTTTATTTCATCAATTTTGAAACTGAAAAGACCAAAGAAAAAATCAATTTTCAGGGTGAAGAATTTGCCTATCGATCAAATGGGAATTCCGGAATCCATGAATTGGCTCTCGCCTTATCAAAAAATAAAGATCAGCCTGTTTATCCGTTATGGATTATTTTAGATGCTGATCAGAATTTGGTGTATTACCATGAAGGACAGTTTAAACCTGAGAAAATAAAGGAGAAACTTAGGGGAATTTCTGCTCAGTTTAAATAAAATTTAAATCCTTAATATAATCAGTTATTTCAATAATACTTCAATAACGGCTAAGATAGCAGGAATAGCCTGAACAAAAAATATTCTTTTAGTTGCAGAAATTCCACCATAAATTCCGTCTACAGCAACACATCCCAGGAAAAATAGGGCAATATTGGTTTGCCATTTCTCCTCTTCAATTAAAAAAGATCAGATCAGTCCTGCGGCAAGAAATCCGTTATACAATCCCTGATTGGCGGCTAAACCTTTGGTAGGCTTGAACATTTCTTTGGGTAATGCCGATTTGAAAACTTCTTTTCCTTTGGTTTCCCAAGCGAACATTTCCAGCCAGAGAATGTACAGATGCTCTAATGCTACGAAGGCGATCAGTATTTTTGCTATAAGTTCCATGATTTGTTGTTTTGGTCGTTGTAAAACTAAAAAAATAGACCTAAGTTTGGTTATTGAATTGTAAAAATGGATACTTTCAAAGCACATTTAGATAAATTCATCAGTATAAATGATGACGAATATGCTTCTGTTCTTTCTTTTTTTCAGGTGATGGAAGTGAAGAAAAAACAGAATCTGCTGCTTGCCGGAGAAGTTTGCAAGTCCATGTATTTTGTTTCTAAAGGATGTCTCCGTAAATTTTTCGTTAATGAGAAAGGAGTGGAACAAACCACGGAATTTGCCATAGAAAACTGGTGGATCACAGATACTTTTGCGTATGAAAGACAAATGAAATCTGATTTTTGCATTCAGGCAGTGGAGCGTTCCACAATTCTTGTTATCAATCTTCATTCTCAGGAATTGTTATTGCAAAAACATCCGATCATGGAACGTTATTTCAGGATGATCTATCAGAGAGCTTATGCCGCTTCAGAACGCAGGATCCGTTATTTGTATGAAATGAGTAGGGAAGAATTGTATGTGCATTTCAGTACTCAGTATCCGTGGTTTATTCAGAGGATTCCACAATATCTTATTGCTTCTTTTTTAGGCTTTACCCCTGAATATCTCAGCGAAATTAGGGCAAAGCTACGTTCTTAAACCAGTTTAAGATTTTTATGGTTTTAAAATAAGAACTTTGTATCAGAATTTAAAACCAATCATATTATGAGTACAAGATTAAACATCGCAACTACAGATACTGCAGCCTATAAAGCAATGATGGGACTGGAAAGTTATCTTCAGAACATTTCCCTGAATCATATTCAGAAAGAATTAATAAAAATAAGAGCATCACAGATCAACGGATGTGCTTTTTGCCTGGATATGCACACGAAAGATGCCGTTAAATACGGAGAAACTCCTCAAAGAATTTATTTACTGAACGCATGGCGAGAAGCTACCGAACTTTTTACTGAAGAAGAACAGGTGATTTTAGCAATGACTGAAGAAATTACTTTGATCAGCCAAAAGGGATTGACTGATGAAACGTATTATAAGGCGAAACAGCTTTTTGATGAAAATACCATTGCGCAGATCATTATGGCGATCGTTACCATCAATTCATGGAACAGAATTGCGATCAGTACGCATTTACCGATCATGAAATAATTTTAATGAATGTAATTATTTTACGTAGAAGAATCGCTTTCCAAATTTTGGAAAGCGATTTTTATCAATATAATGATGAAATTACTGAATTTTATTAAGTTCTTTTACAATAGCTTCGCCCACGCTTTTTGCCGATTGAGGATTCTGTCCGGTGATCACTCGCTGATCGGTTACCACATGATTTTGCCAAAGCCCTGACTTTTCAAATTTTGCTCCTCTTTCTTTTAATTTATCTTCCAAAAGGAAAGGAACAACGTTCGTTAATTTCACTTCAGCTTCTTCTTCATTGGTAAAAGCGTTGATTTTCTTTCCATCTATAAGATATTTTCCATTACTTAATTTAATATTGACCAAACCGGCAGGACCATGACAAACACCTGCTACAATTCCACCGTTTTCATAGATTTTTGAAGCGATCTGAGCCAATTCCGTGTTATCTGCCAAATCCCACATGGCGCCGTGACCTCCTGCATAAAAAATAGCTGAGTAATCAGACGGGTTTACCTGTGAAGGCTGTAAAGAATTGTCGATTTTGCTTTTATATTCTTTATTTTCCCAAAATTCTTTGTTCACGGGATCATTGAGATCAAATCCGTCAACGGGAGGGGTTCCTCCTTTCGGGCTTACAAAATCAATTTCATATCCGGCTTTGTGAAGAACTTCCCATGGATGAGAAACTTCTCCTAAATAATATCCGGTATCTTCTCCGGTATTTCCTTTTTTGTCATGACTGGTTACGACAAATAAAACTTTCTTTTTCATTGTAATAGATTTTTTGTTTTGTGACTGGAATAAGCCTATGGTGAATAAGCTTATGAATAAAAACATTAATTTTTTCATATCAGATCAAATAATATGGGTAGTGTAAATCTGTGGTTTCTCCTGCAATTTCTCATCAACCAACGCTCCGAAAGCCTGAATGTAGGGTTGTTGGTTGTGCAAAACCAATCCGTCTTCATTTTGCCAGATTTCATAAAAAACGAATTGATTCTTGTCTTCAATCCCCTGATGAAGGCTGTATAATTCACATGCAGCTTCCTTTCTGGTTTCTGTGACCATATTCTGAAGGGTTTCCAGAACTTCGTTTCTGTATTCTTCTTTTGCTTTGATGATGGCAGTAAGGTGGATTTTCATAGCAGTTTTTATTTCAGATTAGACCAATTGTGGTTTTAGTTCTTTTTCAAAGACATTTTCCAGATGTTCTCTGTACAGTTTCATGTCACGTTCTATGTTTGCATTTTTTTCTACATCATGAAAGTGGAAGCTTTCCATTTTTTTTAAAGAAACAAATGCATTCATTCTATGGAATCCAAATAAGGGTCCATTATCCACACTGGTTTCGTTAAAAAATTCTCCGGGAAGTGTAAAAGCGGTTGCAGGAGCGTTCCAGCTTGTGGTTACCATATATTTTCTGCCGCCCAACATTCCTCCGGTTCCGTAATTGATTTCCGGGTTTTCAGGTTTTCTTCCGTCGCTCATATAGATTCCCTTTGCGTGTCCCGCTGTGAAAACTTCATCAATATATTTTTTCAGACCATTCGGAAGCTGAAACCACCAGATCGGAGTATGGTAAATAATATAGTCTGCCCAAACGAATTTCTTTACTTCTTCATCTTTGTCATAACCTTCATCCACATGAGTGATTTTTATGTCTACATTTTTGAATTTCTTCAGAACTTCTACCGTGTTTTCTGTTACTGTATTGTTGTATCTTCCTCCGGAATGTCCGAAATTTTGTCCACCGTTAATTATTAATACTTTTTTCATTGTTGTTTGATTGTTAAGTTTTACAGGGCAAAATTAGGCTTGATTTTAATATAATAAAAATAATATAAATTATATATTTGTATTATAATTATAATAGTTTTAATGATGGTTAATTTGGAATGGTACCGAACTTTTAAAGCGATCTATAAAAGCGGAACTTTAACGGGAGCTGCAGATGCATTGTTCATTTCGCAGCCGGGAGTAAGCCTGCATCTAGGTTCTCTGGAAGCGTATGTTGGATATAAGTTATTCGACAGAACAGGCAGAAAGATGATTCCGACTGAAAGAGGGAAAGTATTGTTTAATGCGATTGTAGAACCGTTGTCAAGGCTGGAAGATGTGGAAAAGAATTTTCAGAGGTCTACGGAAAAACTTACTCCGACCATAAGTGTGGGAATGTGTTTTGAGACTTTTCAGACGACTTTGGAGCAGTATGTTTCTACTTTACCTTTTAATCTGATCATCAGTTTTGGTGAATATCCGGAAATGTTGGACCAACTGGATAAAGGCATCCTTGATCTGATTATTACACCTAAAAAAGGAGTTTCCCCGAATATTTTGCATGAAGCCTTTTCATCAGAACAGATCATTTTGGTGGGAGGAAAGGATGTGGATATATCCGGTTTTAAAAAAGAAGTGAAAAAAGGTTCAGAGCATGCCGAAGAATGGATGAAACAGGAAAAATGGTACGGAACAACCGGTGATATGGAACATCTTTTCCAGTTTTGGATCTTAAATTTCGGACATAAACCCAATTTCCGTCCCAATTATATCG
>JAFAAJ010000279.1 GCA_023426625.1 Bacteroidota bacterium | reverse complement strand
GTATGAACGTGTAGTTCAAAAAGTTTCAGGTTTAGGAGCTCCGTTGAATATTACTTTAGTAAGAGCTGCAACTTTGATCGATGCGGTGGAAATAAAAAAAGGAATTACAGGAGATCTTAAGATCGATTCTAAAAACCTGAATAAATCTAAAAAAGTTGAAAAGTTAACGAAGGATATAGATAGGTATATTGCTCAGAAATCAGATCCTCGTGTTTTGGCAGCAAGACCAGGTGAGTTTGTTCAGCCTGTTACCCATGGAATCAGTATTGGAAAGGTAAAAAACAAATGGGATGATGTGGATCTCATGAACTATCTTATCTCGGCATTAGGTGAACAGTATTTCGTTGATTTGAAAATAGAAAAATCGCAGATTCAGCATTTTATATATTATGTGTTTGCAGGAGGATTCGAAAGGAAAACCATTTTAAAGTACGGATATTGCAGTGATGCGGATTTAATGAGATTCCAGCGCGTAGTTCTTGCCAGAATTTCTTCTTATAAAGCTCCACAAAGCAGTAAATAAATGTTAAAAAAGTCTTAAAATCTGGAATAATAATTGATGTAGTACTTTCGTTAAAAATTGAAAATCAGTTAAATTCACAAGTTTTATGAATAAAAATATCATAGCCATTGCTATTGCTGCGCTTGGCTTTATTATAGGTTTAGGACTTCTGGGAAATGCTGTTAAAAACAGGAATAAATTTGAAAACACGATTTCGGTAACGGGATTGGGAACGAAGCAGTTTACTTCCGACCTGATTACCTGGTCGGGAAGTTTTTCGAAGAATAATTTTGATCTTAAATCAGCCTATGACGAATTAGCGGTAGATCGAAAGATTATTAATGATTATCTTATTTCAAAAGGGATCAGGCAAAACGAAATTGTTTTTTCTTCGGTGGATATTCAGAAACAGTTCCGAAGTTATAACGATGCCAACGGCAATTATGTACAGGGAGAATTTTCAGGATATAATCTTACACAACGTGTTTCGATTGAGAGTAAAGAAGTCGCTAAAATTGAAAACCTTTCCAGAAATATTACAGAAATTATTAATCGCGGAATAGAGTTCACTTCTTCTTCACCGAATTATTTTTATACAAAACTAGCCAGTGTAAAGCAGGAAATGATTGCGGCTGCGACCAAAGATGCTAAAGAACGTGCAGAAAGAATTGCGGAAAACTCAGGAAGCAGTTTGGGAAATTTAAAGAAAGCCACAATGGGCGTGATCCAGATCACAGCTCCGAATTCCAATGAAGATTATTCTTATGGAGGAACTTTTAATACTTCATCTAAAGAGAAGGAAGCAAGTATCACCATAAAGCTGGAATATGAAGTCGATTAATTTAAGGACTTATAAAAGAGAAGGCTGTTGTCAAAGTGTCATTCTGAATGAAATGAAATGCAGTGAAAAATCTAATGTTTTTTTGAGTATCAATGAGATTCTTCCTTCGTCAGAAGGAAAAAAACAAAAATTATTTGGTCTTTGAGCGGTCTTTTTTATGTTTTTAATGATAAACGATATCGTAAATTTCTTCTTTGATGTCTTTAAGGTTTTCAGGGGAATAGTTGGCTAATAACCACAACTCAACCGGTTTTTTACCTTCACCATAGCTTGGCTGCACATACATTTCATCAATAAGGTTGAACCCATTTTTCTGATAGAAGGCATACCGTCTTTTAGCATCATCACCCAAATGTTCAGGCTCAATTTCTAAAATAATTCTTGGGTAATTTTTAAATAAGTAGCCAGTAATCTGAGATCCGAATTTTTGATTGCGAAATGAAGAAAAGACTTCAAAATGTTCAACAAATACATGATGACTCAACTCCCACATAATAAGGTAACCAATATTGTGAGCTTCATGCAGAACGGAAATTATTTTAACCTTAGGATGTGTAAAAAGTCCTACAAACTGATACCAGTCTCTTCTCTCTTCCTCAGGAAAAGTGGAACTGTAAGAATCATAAATCTCCTGTACCCTGTAATCATCAGGGGAAGTAATCTGTAGAAATTCCATAGCTTATAGATCAAAAACGCTGGGTCTTCTGGTGATAAAAATATCTTTGATCCAAAGGATAAATGCTAATCCAAGATAGATCAGAAAGAAAAAACCTGCCGTAGCAAAGGTAGAATAGATGAAAAAAACTCTCAGTTTGGATACAGGAATTCCCAATTTGGCTCCTGTTCTGGTAAGTACACCAAACCATTCTCTTTCCATTTTATGACGGATGTTGTCAAGCATTTGAAGATTCTTTTAAAAATTTAAATCCAATGCTGCAATTTAAGCAATTTTTTTCTTCACACATATTTTTATAATGATAAATGAGACTTTGGGTTTCCAAAGCATTAGTGATTTTCAAATCCAGTTTTTTCCAATTACTGATAACGGAATTTTTTTCCGGCGAAATACCGCTGTAAAACCGGATCATCTCATCTGCAATTTCCTCCTTATGGTATTTGTGATACATGTATTTTAACGGAAGAACGGTATTCAGAATGATAAGATCTACAAAATCTTTGCTCAGCGTTTTAGGTTTGGTGCTTTTTGATATTTTTCCAAAATTGAAATGGTCGTTCCAGTATTCGGAAGCTTTTACTTTGTCAAAAACGGAAACAATTTCTTCCGCATTTTTCGCAGACATGATCTTTGAAAACAAATTTTGTTGAGAATAAAGATCTGCTAATTGTGATAACCGTATTGTCGGGAAATTTGCCGGACGTAATCTTAAGAATTTAGGATAAATTTTTATATCCGGAATTTTAAATTTTACCTGAATGAAATTAAATTCTCTTTTCCATAGTTGTATCTGTTCATCCACAGGATCATTAAGCCAACCGGAAATTCCAAATAATAATGCTTCCAACTGAAATTTATTTTGACGAATTTTATTAATGATGCTAAAATCTATACTTTCTGCAATTTGCTTAAAGATAGAAGCATTCACCGTTAAGCCGAAAGAGTAGGCCAGACTGTGGAAAAGAACCGCTTCAAAATCATTTCTATATTTCTCTAAACTTTCCTCAAGCTCTGCAGATTTCTCGTCCAGTTTTTTCAGAATGTTTTCTTCATGAAAATAGACCGGGATTTTATGCTTGTTAAAAATGCTTTCGCAAGGGATAAATTGATTTTCACCGATCAGCTTTTCATATTTTGAGATGATATTCAGATCAATGTAGTTTTTTAATTCTAATGTGGGAATACTTTTGTTTATGAGTTCATCAATTTCAATATCATGATGAAAAACAACATAAAGAATAACGTTTTCGAAATTGGGATCCTGAGAATGACGATGGAAAATCCAGTCGGAGGATTTAAGGTGAAGTTCAATATTTCCGGCAATGATCATGTTGTTGATCCTGATCTTTGCTAGTAGGAAGTCCGGGCCGGAATTTCTGTTCCATTTCCCGAAATCTATGATCGTAACGGAATTTCCTTCAATATCCTTGAAGTCAAAATTGTTGAAAACCTTATGGTTCCAAAGATATTGAAGTAATTTTTCCGTCATGAGTGTCAGACAAATATAACAGTTCTGTTATACTTTCGACAACTCCTTTTTAAAGTTTTTGATGGTTGTTCTATACATTTCTTCATAAATAGGAAGAATGTTTTTCAAATCGAATTTTATAGCCTGTTCTTTCGCATTTTTTTTCATTTTGGCTAAAAGTTTATCATTACTAAGCAGTTTGATGGTGTAGTTGCTCATCGCTTCCACATTGCCAATCTCTGCAAGATATCCTGTCTCTCCCTGAATGTTTACTTCAGGAATCCCACCCGCATTGGAGCTGATTACAGGGGTGTTTGCTGCCATTGCTTCCAAAGCTGCCAAACCAAAACTTTCCTGCTCGGAAGGAAGCAAAAATACATCCGAAAGCTGAAGGATCCTGTAAAGGTCATTTACTTTTCCTAAAAGACGGATTTTTGAGATGAGATCAGGGTTTTCTTCCAAAAACTGATTGATTTTTTCCATATCGGGACCTTCTCCAATAATGATCAGCTTGGATTTTACCATCTTCTGAACATTTTTAAAGATCTGCAATACCTCTTCCACACGTTTTACAGGACGTAGATTGGAAACGTGAATCAATATTTTTTCATCCGGACTCGCGAATTGTGTTCTCTGGCATTCATTACATTCATCAAATTCCGAATTATCTATGAAATTGGTAATCACCTGAATGTCTTTTTTGATGTTGAAAAACTGCAAAGTGTCCTTCTTAAGACTTTCCGAAACGGAAGTAATTGCATCTGATTTGTTGATAGAAAATTCTACAGCATGTTTGTAGCTTGGATGTTGTCCAACCAAGGTAATATCTGTACCGTGAAGTGTTGTTACCAACGGAATGTCATTATTGTCTTCCTGAAGCATTTGTTTCGCTGTGAATGCAGCGTAAGCGTACGGAATGGCATAATGAGCGTGGAGAAGATCAAGCTTATAAAGATTCACCACACGATAGATCATGGAACTTAATGCGATATCATAAGGTTGATATTGGAAAAGAGGATAAGTCTGAACATTCACTCTGTGGAAAAAGATGTTCGGATTGGTGATATCCAGTCTTGCCGGAAGTGCAGAGCTGATGAAATGAACCTCATAACCTTTGTTGGCAAGAGACATTCCCAGTTCTGTTGCTACAATTCCGCTTCCTCCGTATGTTGGATAGCAAAGTATGCCTATTTTCATTATCTATTATTGTTTTGATGTTGTAAATGTTGTTGTATTGGCAGAAGACGTATTCAGATCAATACCCATTCCTGCTTTCAGGTTATCATTAACCAAAACAGGCAGTCTTCCCCAGATTTTTGTTTTTCCGTTAAAAGCATTCGCTGTTGCGGTCATAGAATCCTCATTGTTCTCATAAGAAACCAATACGGTTGAGACTTTTGAAATGTCAATGTCTTTCAATGCGTATGCGCTTCCGAAAACATTTAGTATTACGTTCTGATTTTTTGTCAAAGTGGTTAGGACAGCTTTTGATTCTGATGAAATTTTATAAGGCTTATACGCTGTTGAATTATCCTTATGAAATCCAACGATCACCGTTGAGTTGGGTGGAATGGTCCCAATTTCATTCGCCTTTTTCACAATTACTGTTGTTCCAAGATTCAGTTGGTCTGCGAAAGTTTGGTAAGGAGCTTCTTCAAGCGGAACATAATAGTAAGTTTTTTTACAGTCAAGAGGAAGAAGTTTTTTCTCGTCCTTTAATAATGTTAAAGCATTGGAGTAAAGGTTTTGAACCAACTTTTTATGAGTATCATTGTTCAGATCAGTATTGATGTTTTCCGGATTATTAGCGGTGTATTTATCCAACCCTAAGAAATATTTGGTCAGCAGAATTTTCTTTACACTTTCTTCAACTCTGGATTGTGAAATTTCACCGTTATCAATGGCTTTCTGTATTAATTTTTTTCCTTCTGAAACTCCCTGTGAGAAAAGCATAATATCATTTCCTGCTTTGAAAGCCAGTGCATCCAGTTCTCCCGGTTGATATTTGTTGGCAACTGCTCCCATATTCAGGGCATCGGTGATAATCAAACCTTTGTAGCCTAATTTTTCCTTTAACAAACCTGTTACAATATTTTTTGAAACAGAGGCAGGAATTCCTTTCCCTGATTCTAAAGCAGGAACATATAAATGAGCAACCATAACACCTCCGATTCCTTTATTCATCAATGCTTTAAAAGGTGCAATCTCAATATTGTTAAGCCTGTCTAAATGATGGGAAACAACCGGCAGGTCAAGGTGTGAATCTGTATTGGTGTCACCATGTCCCGGGAAATGCTTGATGGCAGCAAGAATATTATTATCCTGTAAGCCATTGGAATATGATAATGCTGAACTGATAACATTATTGACTTCTGATCCGAAGCTTCTGTTTCCGATAATAGGATTGTTAGGATTGGTATTTACATCCACAACGGGAGCAAAATCCCAATTAATTCCCATTCTTTTGCAATCTTCAGCAATTTTTGAAGCCATCTGATAAATTAAATTTTTATCCTGAATTGCTCCCAAAGTCATTGCCCAAGGAAATTTATGAGCCGTTGCGATCCTCTGGAATACGCCCCATTCTGCATCCATTCCGATCATTAAAGGGACTTTAGACTTTTCCTGAAATTCATTTACCAGATTGATCTCTCTTGCTGCATCGTCCTGCATAAGGATCAAACCTCCTATTTTTTCGTTTACAACAATATTCCTTACCTGATTGATGTGGTTTTCGTCTTTATTTGTATAAAGTGCCACAATAAATAATTGTCCCAACTTTTCATCTTGGGAAAGCGATTGATATGTTTTGTCAACCCATTGCTGTGCTCTGTTCAGATCAGCCTGCGAAAGGTTTTTAGGTTGATACTGAGCCGCTATTTTCGAACTGATAAAAAAGAATACGAGTAGGGAAGTGTAAACTATTTTGTTCATAATTTTTGAATAAGAACAAAAATACAATTAAAAAAATCAGGATAAACAAAGTTTTTAAGTTTTTTGGTATATGTTTTGAATACGTCTAATCAATAATAAACTAAACTTATTAACAATGAAAAAATATCTTCCACTTTTACTTTTAGCTTTTGTAAGCTTATTCATTTTTAGCTGTGATGATAATAATGATGATGTAGTTTACGAAGGTAGTGATACGATTTCTCAGATGAGAGATGTTAATGTTACTTTAAATAATGGGAACGGCTATTCACATATTGAACCAATTACTATTCTGAATACCGATGTAGTCTTAGTCTATAGAAAAGATGTAAGTTCAAGTAATGCTTGGCAACTTCTGCCTAAAACTTATTATTTATCAAATAGTAGAGAACTTGATTATAACTTTTTGTTTAATACTCAAAAAGTAGAAATTTATACTGAAGCGAATTTTGATCAAGCTACCATGTCTTCTTCAGAAAAAAATGAATTCTTAAACAATCAAATATTTAGAATTGTATTAGTTCCAGCTGATGCAGCTAAAAATGCCGATGCAGTAGATTTTAACGATTATAATGCAGTGATCAAATATTTTAATTTGGATGATTCTAAAGTTCCGATTACTAAAGTCAATTAATATCTTTTCAGTTTTTTATAATTACAAAAAAAGCTCCGTGAAAATTTTCCGGAGCTTTTGATTTATTAATTGGGTGTATTGTTTATCTAGTTGTCATTATCATCTAAAAGATGTCCAAAATAATCTTTTTTGGTCTTTAAATACCCTCTGCTAATCTCGTTGGCAGGAATTTGCAATGGAACTCTTGCATTAAGACGGATATTGCTTTCTTCTACATATTTTACCTTTTCAGGATTATTCGTAAGGAGATTTACTTCTTTTACATCAAGCAAATTCAGGATTTCGATAGCCACACCAAAGTTTCTGTCATCTGCAGGTAGTCCCAGCTTTAAGTTGGCTTCTACAGTATCTAATCCTTTTTCCTGGAGAGAATAAGCTTTCAGTTTATTAATGATCCCTATATTTCTTCCTTCCTGTCGAAGGTAAACAATGATTCCTCCATGCTCATGGATATATTTCATTGCAGCATCCAATTGCTGTCCACATTCACATTTTTTTGAATGGAAAACTTCCCCGGTGATACATTCTGAATGGAAACGAACATTTACAGGTTTAGTGAAATCTGTATTTTCCGCTATAATAGCCATGTGCGGCATCCAGTCGTTTTCGTTCTCGGAGAAAGCGATCATTCGGAAAGTACCGTGTTCTGTAGGAACATTGGCTTCCGCCTGAATTTTAATCATTAATAGAGTAATAGTTTTAGTTTCCTTTTAAAGAGTTTTCTATAACAGCGATATTGGTTTTTATTCTTACCAGATATCTGTTCAATACTTCATCATCATCTTCATCAAGATACACTCTTAGTTTCTGGACTTTTTTGTAAGACTTTTCGAAGCTTTTCATAGCTCTGTCTTTTCCGGTAACATTATTGGCATCTATGGCGTACAGATAATTTTGCAAACTGTATTTTAATGAAGTGATTTCATTATTGACTCCTGTATTTTTGAACTTAGGAAAGGTAGTGATCAGATTAGAGATTTCGGAGGCATTCACATTTTCTTTGATATTAATGTCAATACTTTTCTTGGCGCCTCTATCAGAGTCGGAACCTTTTGCTTCGCTATAAAAACCGTTTGACAACGGAGAGAAATTCAGCTTTTCCGTTGCACAGGAAGATGTTATTATAAGAAGTACTCCCCAAAAAATTTGTCTTTTCATTTTTGTTGCCCCTTTTGATATAAGACTGGGTTAAGACTTTCATCATTATACATTTTCATTTGTTTGTATAATTTCATCTTAACATTACCGTTCTCAATATCAGCAAGCAACTGATTAATAGAAACTGATAGGTCATCTTTCTGCATAAGAAGAACATCTAATTTTGCCTGGCAATTTGAGCGGTGTTCCTGAGAGGCAGACTCTCTATTGGCTTCTAATGACATATGATAAACCTTAAGTGCAAGTATTGATAATCTGTCTACTGCCCATGCGGGAGTTTCAGTGTTTATTTTTGCATCAGGTTTAGGAGTAATATTTTCAAACTTTTTGAGAAACCAACTGTCGATATTTTCCACTAAATCAGTTCTTTTCTGATTAGAGGCATCGATTCTTCTTTTCAAAAGAAGAGCTTCAGCTGGATCAATATTTTCATCTCTAATTATATCTTCCAAATGCCATTGAACGGTATCAATCCAGTTCTTTTCATACAAAATCCATTCCAAACTGTGTATCTCGAACGGATTGTTAATTAGAGTGTTAACGTCATCAAGCAGGTGATAGTCTTCAATAGACTGGTTGAAGATATTCCATGCAGTTTCAGTAAAGGTCATTACTTGAAAGAATTTTAGTTACTAGAAGAGTTATTGTTAGTTGAAGAATTTTTATTTTCTGCACCTGGTTTATCCTCTTCTTTTACAGCATCTTTAAATTCTTTGATACCAGAACCTACACCTCTCATCAATTCGGGGATTTTTTTACCTCCGAACAGTAATACCAACAGTATGGCTACGATAAGGATGTGCTGCCATGATAAGGCTAATATTGTTAATGTTTCCATTTCTAAATTTTTTGCAAAGTTAATCTTTTTTAATAAGAAACCCAACCTAATGGATCAACAGGTGTGCTGCCGTTCCATACTTGGAAATCAAGGGTGTATGATCCGTCAAAATCCTGTCCTACACTACCTACCACAGTTCCTGCGGAAACCTGTTGTCCTTTGGAAACACTTACCCCTCCTAAGTTGGAATAGATGGTGAAGTAATTTCCATGTTTTACGATAACAGTTTTAGTTCCGTCGCTATTCGCCAATACAGAGGAAACGGATCCGGGGAAAACACACTTTGCACGCGTACCGGAAGGAACGGAGATTTTAATTCCGTTATTTTCTTCCACAATATTTTTGAAAACCGGATGCGGTTGTCTACCGAAACGGTGTGTGATCTGTCCTTTATCAACAGGAAAGCCTAATCTTCCTTTGTTTTCAGCAAAGTTATTTCCAGCGGCTGTAGAAACTCCGAAGTTTGTCATGGCCTTGGATTCTGCAGCTTTCTTATCGTCTTCTTTCTTTTTGGCCAATGCAGCTTCTGCAGCTTTTGCAGCGGCTAATTTATTGGCTGCTTCTTTAGCTTTTGCGTTGGCCTCTTCAGTGGCTTTTGCAGCGGCTATTTTTCTTGCTTCGTCTTTTGCGCTGGCTTCAGCTCTTGCTGCTTCTTCAGTTCGTTTTCTTTCTTCTTCAGCCCTTTTTGCGGCTAAGTCTGCAGCTTTTTTAGCTTCCGCTTCAGCTATTTTTCTTTCTCTTTCTAGAGCTTCCGCTTTGGCTTTATTTTCTGCTTCAATTCTGGCTTTTTCTCTTTCGGCAGCCAGTTTAGCCAAACGTATTTTTTCAGCTTCTGCTTTCTTTCTTGCTTCTTCTTCCGCTTTTGCTACTCTGATCTCTTCGGCAATAATTGCTCTGATCTGTGCCTCAATAGCTTTGTTTTGGGTTTGTTTCTGTTTTAATTCAGCGGTTAGTTTTGACTCATTTTTCTTGAACTCTGCAACCAGCTGTTCCTTTTGGGCTCTTTCCGCATTGATGGTCGTTAAATCTTTTTGCTGATTAACCAAAAGGGCTTCTTTGTCCTTAACTGATTTTTGCTTTTGAGCAATGGATTTCTTGATCTGTTCTGCTGCATTGGTGATCTCAGCTGCTTTTTTTTCCTGATAGTCTGCGTATTGCTTCAAGTATTGTACTCTTCTGATAGCTTCACCCATATTTTTAGCAGAAAGGATGAAGGTTACTTTGTTTTGTACACCTTTGTTTTTATATGCTTTTACTAGGACTTCAGCATAGTTTTTTCTAAGAACCGCCAATTCCCGGTTTTGGCGGTTGATCTCAAGCTGACGAAGATAGATCTCGTCTTCAATGAATCTTTTTTCCTTTTGGGTATTGTTGTAAACCTTTTCTCTTAAGGCTAGTTTTTTGTTGACGTTGGTAAGATAAGCTATAGAAAGTTTGGATTCGTTTCTGGTTTTAGCTAACTCGGAATTTATTTGTGCAATTTGTTTTTTAAGTTCGGCGTTCTGCTTTTGTAATTGTTCTTTTTTTTGCCCGTATTGCAAACCGAACAGCAGAATTCCTATTAAAAAGCTAAATTTTTTAATCATTTAATCTCAATTTTCTTATAATGGGCTGGAACTGAATAGGGAGTTTCCATCTTCGAAAAATCAAATTTCGTATTTTCCAATAAAATCTGACTCTTTTTTGAGCCTTTTATAATTATTTTAACATTTTTTGGAAGCCGTATTTCATTGTATTCATCCCAATTGCTGTATGAGATTTCCAGTTCATCCGGAGAGAGAACATCCTTGAGGTAAACGTTCAGTAAATCATAATTCGTGTCATATTGCAGCACGATTTTATATTCTCTCGCTCCTTCTTCCGTTTCTATCTTCTGATTGGTATGGGATGCCATTCTGAAACCCTGTGCATTTCTGGTAAGGGTAAATTGGGAATCGCTGATCCTTACAAAAGTTCTGCCCATTAAGATCTTTTCAAGGGATTTATAATCAAGGAAGTTAACATTAAGGAGGTTATTCAGATAGTCAAAATCAGAATCGATGTAAGCCTTATTGGTTCTGTCGTATCCTTTTATTCCTTCCGGTGTTGCCTTTCCTCTTGCTACATTGATGAACAATGCGGAAAGATTCATCCAAACCTTTTGATTGTTTTCAATATAAATTGTTGCATCTAAAGTAGGTACGAAGCTTCCGGTTTCAACATTTACCTTACTGTTGATCTTTATCTGATCAAATTTAGGCGGAATAAGGACGTTTTCATAAAATGTAAGCTTGTCTCTTACGGGTTCTCCGACGTCTTTTGGATCATTGTTATTACTTTCCACAAAAGTGCTGTCTACAACAGAATTGTTATCTGCGTTTTTGGCGACTTTTCGGGCTTTGCACGATCCCAAAAGAAGAAGCAATACAATTAAAGGTATCCAATTTTTCATAACTGATCTATTTTCAGGTAAATACTTTGCAATATTAACGCCAAACCACACAAAACATTTTGTGTGGCCTGGATATATTTATGAGGATATTGTTGCTATTTTGAAAGGAAATCTAAAACCGAATAATCTCCTAAAGAAATCTCTCTTGCAACTCCAAAATACTGTGCAGAATTACCGATCATGGAATTGGATAAATTCCCGTGATTGATTAAGGTGTTTTCCTGGATCAAAGAGTTCTCAATATTTGAGTTCACCACTACAGTGTTGTTTCCTAATGAAACGCCGGGGCCAATCTTCGAGTTGGAAATCTTTACATTCTCCCCAATGAAGCAAGGCTGAATGATCAGTGAGTTCTCAATAACAGCGGATGCCGGGAAGTTTGACATGTTTTCTTTTTCGTAGTCAAGGATTTTGCTGTTGGTTTCTACCGTTGCATTTTTGTTTCCGCAGTCCATCCAGTCGTTTACCTTACCTAAAGTAAATTTTGCTCCTTTTGCTCTTAGGTTTTCCAAGGCTGTTGTCAGCTGATATTCTTCGCCGTTTCTTATATCATTATCCATGATATAATTGATCTCATCCATCAGTTTTTCAGCACTGTTGAAATAATAGATACCGATGATAGCCAGATCTGAAACGAAAGTTTGTGGTTTTTCCACGAAATCAGTGATGAATCCGTAGTTGTCTAATTTCACAACTCCGAATGCGGAAGGATCTTCCACACTTTTCACCCAAATTACCCCATCTGAGTTTTTATCTAGCTGAAAATCAGCGCGGAAAAGGGTGTCTGCAAAAGCAATAACTACATTTCCCTGCATAGATTGTTCAGCGCATTTGATAGCGTGAGCGGTTCCCAGCGGATCGTTTTGGTAATAAATGCTTCCTTTTGCGTCAAGTTTTTCAGCGATCTGGAGCAGTGACTTTTCAATTTCAGGACCAAAGTCTCCAATGATAAAAGCTACTTCTTCTATTTTCTCACCGGCTACTTTAGCGATGTCTTCTACCAATCTTTGTACGATGGGTTTTCCGGCAATTGGAATAAGAGGTTTTGGAACTGTTAATGTATGTGGACGTAATCTGGAACCGCGTCCAGCCATAGGTACAATAATCTTCATAGTCTTGTGTAGTCTGCTAATTGTATTTTTTATGAATAATAGTTCCTGAAAACTATATTGGCAAATGTATTAAAAATTCAGGGATCCTTATCAGAGTTCTTTTTAAAGATTGATGTATATCATAAGAAATATGATTTTCTGATCGCTTATCTTTTAAGGACTTTTCTTATAATGCTTTTTTCTTTGATTGCTACTAAAGTCAGGAATATGATCAGGAAGATATTCCCTACCACATAATTCGTTCTGAAATAATAAAAAGATATCAATGAAAATGTGATGGTTACTGCTAAATATAATAGAATTTTGCCTGTGTTGTAATGAATAGGATATTGATTCTGTCCCCAAACGTAGGATATGACCATCATGGATAAGAATGTGATCAATGCAGCCATTGAACTCGCCCAATATCCATATTCAGGAATGAAAATAAAATTAATGAGAACGGTGATAATCGCTCCTATAATGGAAATATATAAACCTACCTTTGTCTGGTCCGATAATTTATACCATATAGAAAGGTTGAGATATATTCCCAGAAATAATGCTCCCAACATAACAAACGGAATGATATCAATGCCTTCATAATAAAGAGGGTTTCGAAGGTAAATCTCTGAGATCCATTGTAAGTTGACCATAAGTCCCATATAAATGATGCAGCTGCAGACAACAAAAACGTCCATCAGTACAGCGTATGTTTTATGTGAATCTTTATCTCTGAAACTTGAGAAAAAATAAGGTTCGATACCGAGTTGATAAGCCTGCCTGAAAACCGTGATAAAAGTAGCGATCTTGTAAACGGCTCCATACACACCGATCTGATGACGGGCTTCTTCATCAGGAAGAAGGTATTTTAAAAACTGTCTGTCCAAAGTTTGATTCACAATACCTGCAAGTCCTGCAATCATTACAGGCCAGGAATAACTCATAATTCTCTTCCATAAGCCGAAATCAAATTTTGAGATGCTGAAATTCACAAATTCTTTCCCTACGATGAGTAAAGTGATGATACTTTGTACAAGATTCGCAACAAAAACATAACCCACTCCGAAATCTTGATTATACTTTATTCCTAAGATTCCTTCGGGATATTGAGGAAGCAGCGTAATAAAAAACACAACCAGTAAATAATATACTAAAGATCCTGCAACTTTTGAGAACATATACCGGAATGCCCTGCCTTCAAGCCTCAGAATTGCTGAAGGAATGGTGGAAAATGCATCCAGTGAAAGTATAAATAAAAATATAACCAGAAAATTTACCTGATCCGGAGTTTCAAAAGCGTTGGCAAGATCCTGCCTGAAAACATATCCCAGAATAAGATAAATCAGACCAATA
>JAFAAJ010000251.1 GCA_023426625.1 Bacteroidota bacterium | reverse complement strand
TAATTTGTAATTGTAGGAGCGAATGTTCTCTGATTGTGCCACTGTGGAGCAGAAGTTAAAGTAAACTGTAAGTTATGCTTTTTACTTGGTTCGAATCCTAGAGCGAAATAGTATGCATAGGCTTCGTAATCCGTGTTTTCGATAAATGTTCCTCCTGATTGTCTGCTCATTAAAAATGAAGAAGACCATCCTTTGTCTGATTTACCTGTGTTATAAGCGAATGAGGTTTTCAAATAGTCGTTATTACCAACGCCTAATCTTACCACTCCTCCTTTTTTCATATCAGCTGAACGCGTTAGGAAGTTAATTGTTCCCCCTACAGACGCGATAGCAAGTTTGGATGAACCTAACCCTCTTTGTACCTGTAATGTGCTTGTAACATCTGATAAACCTGTCCAGTTAGAAAAGTACACTGTACCTCCTTCCATATCATTCACAGGCATACCGTTTACCATTACAGCGATGTTTCTGGATTCGAAACCTCTCATTGTGATTCCTCCATCTCCGAAACCTCCACCTGATTTAGTAGCATATACAGATGGTGTTGTGTTTAAGATTTCAGGAAGTTCCTGATTACCTAATCTTTCAATAATTTGTGCTGCTTTGATAGTAGATACAGCTACAGGTGTTTTTCTATCTTTAGCGATATCTGTTACACCCTGCAAAATTACCTCTTCAATGTCTCTGGACTTAGTGTTAATTGTGTCCTGAGCATAATAAATACTAGCTGTAGAAAGTGAAATAACTACAGTCAGCATTGATTTGTTGATTAATTTCATAATCGTTTAATAGTTAGATTTAAATTTTATGCAAAATTCGGGAAATAATTTCTAACTATTATTAACGGAATGTTAATTTTTAATCAATCTTAATAGTGTTTATTTGTTTGGTTTTCAGTATATTGAATATTTTGTGTTAAATTTTATGAAAAAAATCATATTGTTTAATTTTTAATAAAAGCGGCTTGTTTTTATTAAAAATATAATGCTATTTAACGGCTTTGAGACTTAGGTCTATATTTTCGGCAGAGTGAGTAAGTGCTCCTGCAGAGATATAAGTAACGCCGGTGGATGCAATTTCTTTCAGCATATCTCTCGTTATACCACCTGAAGCTTCCGATTCACACGTGTTGTTGATCATTTTTACAGCCTGTTTCATGGTTTTTACATCCATATTATCAAGCATAATTCGGTCTGCTTTGGCATTGATGGCTTCCTGCACTTCTTCCAGATTACGGGTTTCAACCTCTATTTTTAGCTTTTTCTTGTTCTTTTTAATGTAATCTTTTGCCATTTTCACGGCGTTAGTGATGCTTCCATTATAATCGATATGGTTATCTTTCAACATGATCATGTCATAAAGTCCGTATCTGTGGTTGGTTCCGCCACCTATAGCTACAGCCCACTTTTCACATATCCTGAAATTAGGAGTAGTTTTTCTGGTGTCCAGGAGTTTTGTTTTGGTCCCTACTAATCTGGAATCCCATTCATGGGTAAGGGTTGCGATACCGCTCATTCTTTGCATACAGTTGAGAACAAGCCTTTCTGTAGAAAGTATAGATCTTGCGCTACCGGTAACAATAAAGGCGACATCACCTATTTTAGCTGTTTCACCATCTTTAATGAAGGTTTCAACTTTCAGGGTTTTATCAAAAGTTTTGAAAATAATTTCAGCCAGTTCTACGCCTGCAAGGATACAGTCCTGTTTTACTAAAAGTTTAGCACTTTGTTTTAAATCTGCTGGAATCGTGGAAAGAGTAGAGTGGTCTCCTTCCTGAATATCTTCTTCCAGAGCAGCTTTTATAAATGTTTTTAATGCTTTATCTGTAACGTAGCTTGGTCTTTTCATATTATTTAGGCTAAATCTTTATTGTAAAATGCGCCCTTGTTTTCCGTCATTTCCATAGATTCGGAAATGATGAGGTGGGCAACTGTGGTTAGGTTTCTCAGTTCCGATAATTGAGGTGAAAGAATAGAGTAATGGTAAATCTCGTCAACAGCAGCTGCAATTTCCTGATGTTTTTGCAGCGCCATTTTTAAACGCATATCGCTTCTTACAATACCTACAAGATCGCTCATCATTTCCTGAAGCTGTTTTCTCAGGTAACTGATGATCACCATTTCGTCCATGATCTTCATGCCTTCTTCATTCCATTCCGGGACAGATTTCAGATCTTCAAAATTAAAGTTATTTTCATTAAGGAGATCTACGGATTTCATTGCGGCATTATGTCCGAAAACGAGTCCTTCAAGCAATGAATTGGATGCTAATCTGTTGGCTCCGTGTAATCCGGAGTTGGTACATTCCCCTACCGCGAAAAGGTTTCTGATGGAAGACTGACCGTCTCTGTCCACTTCAATTCCTCCCATTAAGTAATGACAGGCAGGAACCACAGGAATAAGCTGTGTGAAAGGATCGATTCCCTCTTCTTTGCATTTTTTGTATATGTTTGGAAAGTGTTCCAGGAATTTGTCTCTGTCCATTTCACGGCAATCCAAGCCTACATATTCGTCACCGGAGATTTTCATCTCATTGTCAATTGCTCTTGCGACAATATCTCTGGAAGCTAATTCTTCACGCTCATCATATTTATGCATGAATTTTTCGCCTCTTTTGGTTCTTAGTTTTGCTCCGTCACCACGTACGGCTTCGGAAATTAAAAAAAGCATTCCGTCTATTTTGCTGTATAAAGCAGTAGGATGGAACTGGTAGTACTGCATATTGGAAACCTTACCTTTTGCACGGGCCACAAAAGCGATCCCGTCTCCGGTAGCAATAGTAGGATTGGTGGTGTTTTTGTAAACATGTCCAGCTCCGCCGGTTGCCACTAAGGTTATTTTAGAGGTGATCCTTTTTATGCTTCTTGATTTTTCATCCAAAATATAGGCTCCATAACAGTTAATGTCTCCCTCGTTGAGTTCTTTTCCAGGAATATGGTGCTGAGTAATGATATCGATTACATAATGGTGATCCAAAATCTCGATATTCGGGCTGTTTTTTGCTGTTTCCAAAAGAGCCCTTTCGATCTCAAAACCTGTGATGTCTTTATGGTGTACGATTCTGTTTTCCGTATGTCCCCCTTCTCTTCCTAAAGCAAACTCTCCGTTTTTCATATCGAAGTTGGCTCCCCATTCTACAATCTCATTGAATCTTGCCGGAGCTTCTTTTACGACCATTTCCACTACATCACGCTTGCTTTTGCCGTCTCCGGCACGCATGGTGTCTTCAATATGTTTTTCAAAATTATCTTTTTCAAAATCTGTAACTACAGCCATACCGCCTTGTGCATATTTGGTATTGCTTTCGTCTTCATCTGATTTCGTTACGATTATTATTTTGGCATCAGGAAGTTGTTCGGAAACTTTAATGGCATAAGAAAGGCCGGAAATTCCGGAACCGATCACTAATACATCCGCTTTTATCATATGCTGGTTTTAAGACAATTGTCTAAATGATTAAATAAATTTAAACAATTTTTCATTTGGTTTTCTTACTTTTTTCATGTGCTGGAAATGGTCTTCCTCGGAACGGTAGCCCAAAGCGAGGGTTACTGTCACCTTTTCCAATTCGGGATTGATGTCTAATATCTCTTCAATCAAATCCTGACGGAAGCCTTCCATAGGGCAAGTGTCTATATTTTCAATAGCTGCAGCATACATCAGGTTGGCTAAAACGATGTAAGACTGTTTTTCTGCCCAGTTGAAAATTTCATCGGTCGTTTTTTTTGTGATGTGCTGATTAATGCTATTCTTGAATAAATCAAGGCTTTCAAGTGAAATTTCCCTCACTTCGGAAATGTGGTTAAAATATCCCTTGATGTAGCTTTCTTCAATTGTTTTTTTAGAAACAATAACAATAAGATGTGAGCAGGTGGAAATTTGGGAAGGATTATAAAAAGCAGGAATCAGTTTCTGTTTCATTTCCTCGCTTTCCACCACTAAAATTTTATATGGTTGCAATCCTAGCGAACTCGCCGCCAGTTTTCCGGACTCAAGAATATTGTGAAGGGTATCCCGAGGAATGATTTCTTTATTAAATTTTTTTACAGAATATCTTCTGCTTAAAGCTTCCAAATAATTCATAGGACAAATTTAGGAAATTGAATGTGAATACAATGGGTTTTCGGATTAATATCTAAGTGAAGCGGGCATAAAAAAATCACCACTTCAGTAATGAAGTGGTGACTTTATAGGTGTTTACCGGAATTATTCCCTGTTCTTTACCAATATCCAGCCGGTGTATTTGGTCTGTGTATGGTTTTTGTCGTTTTCATTCCAGGTAATGGTGTACCAGTATGTTCCGGTGAGGATTTTTTTGCCAAAGGCTGTTCCGTCCCATTTGTAACCTCTTGTTTTATCAGCTTCATAAAGCTTATTGCCATATCTGTCATAAATAACAAGTACTAAATTATTTTTATAAGCTAATGCTGAATAATCAATGAAATCATTTTTGTTATCTCCGTTTGGTGTGATCGCATTGATCAGATTAGGAACAGTGATCAATACTTCAATAGGGGTACAGTCATAAGAATCTTTTACAAATACTTTATGGTCTCCTCTTGAAAGTCCTGTGAATATATTGGAAGTCTGCCACTGAATACCGTCTAAAGAGTATTGGTAAGGAGGTGTTCCGCCCTTTACGTTTATCGTTATTGTAGTATTGGTGATGTCTATGTTGGAAACAACAGGTTGTTCAGAAGGATTTACTTTCACGATCTGTGTGGTAATACACTCTCCTGTTTTTAGTTTTACCCAATATATTCCTACAGGAACATCGGTAATGGACTGTGTCGTAGCGCCTGTACTCCATTCGTAGCTGGCAAATCCGGGACCTGCATCTAAAGTGGTCTTATCATCAATACAGATCGTTTTATCTTTTAAAACATCTGAGAATACTGGAGTTAAAACAATAAGATTGATCTTGGTGATATTATAACATCCGTTTGCGTCAATTACTCTTACGTATACCGATCCTGTTGCCGAAGTATAGGTTGAGTAATTCGAGATCTCATTAGTTCCGCTTATGGCATTGGCTAAAGATGTATAATATTTTTTGATGGCTCCGCTTAAAGCAGTTACATTCGCTGAAGTCAGATTAAATATAGCTGTTGATGGGTTTTCTTCAAGGAAGCATGAACTTAAAGTAGCTTCATTCACCACCACTGCAGGATAGAAGTTAAGATCTATTTTAGCATTTCCGGTACACCCTAAAGGAGTTGTCACTTTTACATAAACACTTCCCGGTGCAGATGTATAACTTGTTGTATTGAGGATTTCATTGGTTCCTGCATTAAGGTCATTCAATGTTTTATAAAACTTTTTCGTGACTCCCGGAACGCCTGTTACCGCTGCAGATGTAAGATTAAATGTCGCGGTCCCTGCATTATTGTTGTTGCATTCTGTGAGTGTGGCGTCATTTGCGGTGAACGGAGCTAATGACAATGCAATTGTTCCATCCGGGTTATCACATAAGATTCCCGCATTATCCTTGATTCTTACGGAAATTGTTGTATTGGCATTAAACTGATAATTAGCAGGATTTGCAATAGGGGTAGGATTGCCTAATACATAATACGTAAATGTATAATTGGATGGATTGGCTACAAACTGAGAATTAAATGAAGTCAGATTCACGGTTCCGTATCCCGTAGTTGGGTTGGGGCAAAAAGACTGGGTGACAGAGTTCTGTAAAAGAGCAACTTTATCTGTGTAAACTTTCACGTTTTTGATTGAGCTTCTTGCGGAAGCATTTCCCGTAGACCCTGAAAAACCAAAATATCCCTGTGTCATCGTTGCTGCTGCTCCTGCAGGTGCAAATGACTGAGAGATGATTGTACTTCCGTTAATTTTTAGGGTAATAATCCAGTTGGTTGGGGCTGTGGGGTCTACTTCTCCGTTTACTTCCACATGCTTATAAGTGGCTCCCACAAAAGGCTGTGTAGCAGTAAGGTCTGCGGAATGAAATGAGCTCCCGGGAGTAGTGAAGTATTCAATATTGTTGGAATCAGTAGTATTCTGTACTAAACCATAAGCAATATGTACCTTGTTCATTTGCCCTGCCGTAGTATTATTATAAAGGTCAAAACCTACCATAAGTCCTATTGCATTTTGTGAAATACCAAGCCCGGAACCCAATACACTGGTTACAGGAGGGTTTGCAAGGTACCAAAATGCGAATCCGTCTCCTCTTCCTGAGCCTGGTGTTCCATTTCCATCAATCCTGAAATCGAATTCAACTCTCCATTTATCACAATATTTCAAATTAATTGGGTTATTAAGCCTTATTGATCCGGATTTATTGGTTAGATCATCAGTAAGCATTACAAAATCTCCATTCACGGCTGCTGAAGGCACAACTGTCCATCCGGTAGTATTGATCGGATTTCCTGTAAGTTGATAGGTTTGAGAAAGAAGTGTCTCTGAAATACAGAGCAGAAGAATGGTAAGGTAAGTTGGTAGTTTTTTATTCATTAATTTAGGATACTTTTAATTAGACAGGTAAAGATATTAAATCCTTATCAACAAATATATTAATAGTGTTAATTTTGCAAAAATTAATGAATATTCTGTAATTTTTAAATGTTAAACTAATAAAATAGTTAATAAAATAAACGTAAAATTAGTATATGTAAAATATTAGAAAAGTGAATTGTTCTCTAGATTTTCGAAATAAGAATCTACTTCCAGATTATTGGAAGCAGCTGCAGCAACGGCAAGCTTGTCACAGAGCTCGTTTTCAAAATGTCCTGCGTGACCTTTGATCCAGTGCAGTTTAGGGTTGTGTTTTTGGTAGAGAGTGACGAATTTTTGCCACAGATCCGGATTTTTTACATTTTTCCAACCTCTTTTTATCCAGCCCGAGATCCAGTTCTGGTTAATGGCATCCGCAACGTATTTACTGTCCGTGAAAATATGAATGTCGTTTTCTGTGGATTTTAATTTTTCCAAAGCTGTAATCACTGCCAGAAGTTCCATCCTGTTGTTGGTGGTTTTTCTGAATCCCTTTGAAAAAGTTTTCTGATAATTTTTTTCAGGAACACGCATAAGAATCCCGTAGCCTCCTTTTCCGGGATTTCCGCTACAGGCTCCATCTGTATATATTTCTATCCTCAAATCTTTAAAATTTAGAATGGAAAATCATCGTCATCATCAAAATCATTCATGGATGATCCAGAAAGCTGGGGATTATCCGGCAAATCAAATGCTGCTCCCGGCTGAATGGTCGTTTTTATTTTATCGAAACCGCTCGGCTCATTCTGTTGCCCGAAATTTCCGGATGAAGGATAGCCGTAAACGCCACCCAAAGCATCTAAATCTCCGAACTTGGCAATATTCTTCATGAAGGAAAGTCTTACATCTGCAGTGGCACCATTCCTGTGTTTTGCAATAATAATCTCGGCCTGGTTCTCTGTCGAGGTTTCATTTCCGGGTTCATCATTATCCCAAACCGCAATTTTATAATATTCCGGTCTGAAGATGAAAGATACAATATCGGCGTCCTGCTCAATAGCTCCCGATTCCCTCAGGTCGGAAAGCTGAGGTCTTTTTCCCGGACGGTTTTCCACACTTCTTGATAACTGGGAAAGAGCAATAACAGGGACGTTCAATTCTTTTGCAATCGCTTTCAATGAACGCGAGATCATGGCGATTTCCTGTTCACGATTTCCTCCTCCTTTACCACCGCTGCTTGCGGTCATTAGCTGGAGGTAATCCACCATAATGATCTTAACGCCATGCTGCATTACAAGTCTTCGGCATTTTGCACGGAAATCGAATATGGAAAGGGAAGGGGTCTCATCAATGTACAGTGGAGCATTTTCCAATTCGGATACATTCGAGAATAGCCTTTGCCATTCACTGTCATCCATCGTTCCTTTTCGTAATTTCTCGGAAGAAATTCCAGTTTCAGAGGCTATCATCCTAGTAATTAGCTGTACAGATGCCATCTCCAGAGAGAAAAGTGCCATTGGAATTTTGTGTCCTACTGCGATGTTTCTTGCCATGGAAAGCAGGAAAGCGGTTTTACCCATCGCCGGACGTGCTGCAATGATGATAAGGTCGGAATTTTGCCATCCCCCGGTTTCTTTATCCAAAGCGGTGAATCCGGAAGGTACACCGGAAAGTCCTTCTTTGTCCTTCAAAGATTTGATAGTGTCGATAGCCTGTTTTACCAATGAATTCGCGGTATCAAAACCTTTTTTGATGGTTCCGTTGGTAATTTCGAAAAAGGATTGTTCTGCTTTATCCAATAATTCAAAAACGTCTGTGGACTCTTTATAAGAAGAATCAATAACGTTCGCTGCAACATTAATCAGGCTTCTTAAAATATATTTTTCAAGAATGACACGAACATGATATTCGATGTGTGCAGAAGAGCTTACTCGCATCGTAAGATCAATGATGTAATGATCCCCGCCGGCTGCGAGTAATTTGTCTTCTTTTTTCAAATCCTGAATAATGGTCATCAGGTCAACCGGATGGTTACCTTCGTATAATTTTAATATGGTAGAAAAGATTACCTGATGTCTTGGGTCATAGAAAACTTCGGGCGTAAGGAGGTCGATAGAATAATCAAGCCCTTTTTTATCAATTAAGAATGTTCCGATTACCAGCCTTTCGAAATCTACTGCGTTAGGCGGCATTTTTCCATCAGAAATTGATAATTCCTTCGCAAAGTTTCCGTGTGTAAGAGATGATAATGTTTCCTTCTGAGCCATATTGCAAAGATAGTTTATTTAAAAAAAAATTGAAAAATAGTAATTCACAATTTATTGTTGATATGTCTTAAAGTACTGTCAATAAAAGACCTTATATGTTGATAAAAAAATCACCTCATTACAAGGTGATTTTAGAAATATGTAAAAACAAAATTATTCTCTGTTTTTCACCAATACCCAACCGTTGTATTTGGTTTCTGTATTGTTTTTGTCGTTTTCAGTCCAAGTGATTGTGTACCAGTAAGTGCCAGTCAGGATCTTTTTGCCGAAAGCAGTTCCGTCCCATTTATAACCTCTTGTTTTATCTGCTTCGTAAAGTTTGTTTCCGTATCTGTCATATACAATGAATACCAGGTTTTTCTTATATGCTAATGCAGAATAATCAACAAAGTCATTTACATTATCTCCGTTCGGAGTGATGGCATTCACAAGATTTGGAACCGTGATTTGAACCTCAACGGGGATACAGTCGAAAGAATCTTTCACATAAACCTTATTTTCTCCTCTAGGAAGACCTGTGAATATATTGGAATCCTGCCAGTTAGTACCATCTAAAGAGTATTGATAAGGAGATTTTCCTCCGGTTACATTTACTGTAATGGTATTGTTGGTAATATCAATGCTTGCCACAACCGGTTGTTGAGAAGCGGATACTTTTACTTGCTGTAATGTGAAACATTTTCCTGTTTGCAGTTTTACCCAGTAAGCTCCTACGCTAACTCCTGAGATGGATTGTGTAGTGGCACCTGTGCTCCATTCATAGCTATCAAAGCCTGGACCTGCATCCAAAGTAGTTCTGTCTTCAATACAGATGGTCTGATCTTTCAGAACGGCTGATTTTACCGGAGGAAGAACGATCAGGCTGATCTTTGAAATCGCAAAGCAACCTTCTCCATTAATCACTCTTACAAATACCTGACTGGCTGCAGCCGTGTATGTAGATGGATTTGGGATTTCATTAGTAAGATTGAATGCATCATTGTACGTTTTGAAGAATTTCTTAGTGATACCTGTTTGTGATGTAACATTAGCCGACGTAAGATCGAATATAGCCTTTGAAATATCCGTAGGAATATAGCAAGATTCCAACGTATCATCATTCACAACCACTACTGGGTGGAACGATAGAGTAATCACTGAATCATCTGAGCATCCTTCGGAAGAAGTTACCTTAACATAAACCGCTTTCTCTGCTGAAACATAGTTGGTAGGATTGGTAATTTCATTCGTTCCTGAGTTAAGATCAGCAAGGGAAGGATAATATTTTTTAGTTGAAGCACCTGTGAAAACATTGGCACTTGTAAGATCAAATGTTGCTGTTCCCATGCCATTGTTATTACATGCGAAAATTGTGGCATCATTAGCTGTAATGTTTCCCTGTCGGAATTTGAATTTTCCTGTCAGGAAGCATCCGTTTGCCGGGTTTGTAGGGTTTGCCGGATCCTGATATACGATTCTGTAATAGTATACTGTAGTTCCGTTAACTGTGGCTGTCGTAAGCGGAGATGCTCCGGTAATAGCGTCATTTGAAGTATTATGATAAGTTACTGCAAAGTTGATGTTACCATTTAATATTCCGGTAGTTAATGTAGTGAAATCAAATTGTGTTGGTAGGTTACATTTCAGGATCTCATTAGGATTTGCCGGGTCTGCAGCCGGAACCCCCGGAGTTATGAAAGGATTTGGTGCGATGGTAGGATCGGTAAACGCTGAGGTAAGCGTAGCTGTTCCTTCCCATGTTAAAGAAAATCCATTAGGGGAGTTGCTATAATTGTCAACCACTAAATAGTAAGTTTCTCCTGCTACCACATCTAAATGAGGATTCCAATAAGCGTTGGGGGGAGTGGTTAAAGAAAGTCCTGTGTTTCCGGTAGGAGAAACCCCCGCGAAATTACATCGGATCGGTGTTCCTAAAGCACCACATGTTGTATTAGGTCCATATACGCCAAAATCATAATCATCTGTGTTCACATTTGCGTCAATTGTAAATGCAAGTGTTCCGGAAGTGGCTACAGTAAAAGTATACCACACGGAAAAATTTTCGTCATCAACAAGGCATCCACCTAAATCTTCCAGAATTGTACCCGGACCTGAAGGGGTATAAGAAATGTTAGAGTTTCCGCATACCGGAATTGCTGTTATACAGTCTGATTGTGAATAAAAAAATTGCGTAAATAGAAATATGAAAAAAAGTAATAATTTTCTCATTTTTAAAATAATTTTTAAACAAAATTAGCGAAAATAATAGTAAGGATCGGTAAAAATCTAATGAATTAAAAGAACCGCTACAAAAAGCGGTTCTTTTTATAATCAGAAGATTGGCTTATTCTCTGTTTTTTACCATGATCCATCCGGAGAATTTGAATGGGGTGTTCTTTTTGTCGTTCTCATTCCAGGTTGCGGTGTACCAATAATTACCGGTACTCACTTTTTTGTTCCCGTTGGAAGTTCCATCCCATTTGTAGCCATTAGACTTATCTGCCTGGAAGATCTTAGTTCCATATCTGTCGAAAATCGTGAATACGAGATTTTGTTTACCGGCAAGAGCAGAGTAGTCAACTACGTCATTCACGCCATCTCCGTTTGGAGTGATCACATTAATTAAGTTAGGAACCACAATGCTGATCTCTATCGGCTGACAATCATAAGCGTCTTTTACATAGATCTTGTGATCTCCTCTGTTAACGTTGGTGAAGACATTGGAGTCCTGCCAATTGATATTATCCATGGAGTATTGATAAGGAGCCATACCGCCCACTACAGATACAGTAACGGTATTGGTAGAGATGTCAATATTGGAAACAACAGGCTGATCCGTAGGGTAAACTGTTACATTTTGAGTTGTCCAGCAGTCGCCTGTTTTTAGTTTCACCCAATATGTGCCTACTCCTACATTGCTGATGCTTTGTGTAGTTGCGCCCGTACTCCATTCGTAACCTGCAAATCCAGGTCCTGCATCTAAGGTTGTTGTATCTTCTATACAAATGATCTTGTCTTCTAAAACATTAGAGTAAACCGGAGGAAGTACAAATAATGATACTTTTGCCACTGCATAACATCCCTGTGCATTGATCACTTTTACATAAGCTACTCCCGTAGGCGCAATATATGTATCAGGATTTGGAATTTGATTGGTTCCGTTTACGGCATCCGCCATAGATGGATAGTATTCTTTTGTAACCCCTGTCATTCCAGTTACCGTTGCTACAGTAAGATTAAACAATGCTGTTGAAGGATTTGCTTCAATGAAACAAGATCTTATTATTGCATCATTATTGATCGTAACGATCGGATGGAATTTTAATTTGATTTCTGCTACCGTTACACAGCCAAATTCATTAGTTGCTTTTACATAAGCAGAACCTTCTCCGGAAGTATATGCATAAGGAGTGGTAATTTCATTTGTTCCTGCATTAAGATCTGAGATCGAAGGATAATACTGTACGGTAAGGTTTGGAGTTAAACCAATATTTACAGACATCAAATCATAAAGTGCAGTTCCCGTATTGTTATTGCTACATTCCGTAAGCGTGGCTGTATTGAGGTCAAAAGACCGATCTACAAAGTTCAGGGTTCCGAATTCTTTACACTTATTAAGGAAACTTGCCGGACTTGTAGGATCATAGTAGCTGATAACATAATGGTATGTATCGGTAGTATTAACAAGAGACGGAGTTGTGATTGGGTTTATATCATCTAAAGCGTCTGTTGCTGAATTATAATATTTTACAATGAAATTAGAGTTTCCATTTAATATTTGAGGAGTAAGTGTAGAGAAATCAAATGTAGTAGGATCTCCACAAACGTCAATTTTACCATCATGGTTTGCTCCCGGTACTACGAAAGGGTACGGTTGCAAAACAGGATCTCCAAATGGAGTAAGAAGTCCTGCAGATCCTCCGAAGGTAAGAGAGAATTGTGATATGGTAGGAGAGAAGTTATCAACAAGCAGGTAATAGATCTGCCCTGGAAGTACATCGATATACTTTACCATACCGTCAGAACTATTTCCTAAATTATCAGTTCCTGCGCCTTCTGATACGTCTAAAGAAGTCAGATTAAGTCCTGTTGAATATTGTCCCGGCCCCGGAGCGTCGTATGAACATCTTATAGGAGCTGCTGTTTGAATTTGTGTACAGTTTAGATCCGGGCCATATAGCGCCCAGTCGTAATCTACGTTGTTTACAGGCGTGATCACAAACGTTAAAGTACCTGCTGTAAGGGTGCTGAATGTGAACCAGATAGAGTTGTTTTCTCCATTAAGACATCCTTCATTTCCTTCATCGTGATTTCCAATTCCACTTGGTGTTAAAGTAATATTGGCATTGCTACAAATAGGGATTGCTGTTTCACAGTCATTATTTTGTGCCCAAAAAAGCTGGGTCATCAGGAAAGTCAAAAAAAGTAGTGTTTTTTTCATGTGCCGAAATTTAAAATTAAACGATGTCGGAGATCTATTTTTTGTTAGCCGGAATAGTTTTCCCCGCCTCAAGCTTTGCCTTTTGTTCTTGGATCAAGTTGAGTAGATCATTGTTTTCTTTGTCATTAGGCTGAGCGGATAAGCTTCCTAGAACATACTTTTCAGCTAAAGCATTGATACTTTCCAGATCTGTTCTCTTAGAACCTTTTAAGATAAGTTCTACTTTGTTGTACAAAACCAGACCGGAATAATAGTATGCCTTCCATTTGTAAGGATCCTGTACTTTTTTAAGTTCTGAAAATTCTTTGAAAAGATTGTCATAATCTGCAACGCTTTTGGCTGCGGATATCTTTTTTGCCTTCTCGTTCAGCTTGACTTCATAGGCAGATTGAGCATATGTAAGTACGCCAAACAGGGCAAAACATGAAGTTAGTAAAAATTTTTTCATATTGGGAAGAATTTAATATACAAATATAGAAAATTATTAATGTTGGTTATATGTTTTTATTATTTATTTAATGAAACTACTGGAATAATGTTAATAATTCATTTTTCTTAGTTTGGAATTTGTGCTTCCTACCATTAATGCTACAAGAACAGTCATTGTTCCACCAAATACCACTGAGCGTACAACGCCCATTAATTTTGCCATCAGTCCACTTTCAAACTGCCCCATTTCGTTGCTGGACATGATGAAAATTGAATTCACACTCAAAACACGCCCCCGTATATGGTCCGGTGTTTTCAACTGTACAATTGTTCCTCGGATGACTACCGAAATACCATCAAGCATTCCGCTTAGCATTAAAAAGATAAAGGAAAGCCAATAAAGTTCTGATAATCCGAATCCAATAATGCAGATCCCGAAACCGGCCACAACACCCAGTAACAGTTTACCCTGATTTTTTCGTAAAGGAACAAAGGATAGAATGGCAATAATGCACATCGATCCAATATCTGAAGCCGCATTCAGTAATCCGAAACCTTCTGCGCCGACTTTTAAAATGTCTGTTGCATATACAGGGATCATCGCCACTGCACCTCCGAAAAGCACGGCAAACATATCAAGACACAGTGCACCAAGAATTTCCTTGGTCCTGAATATATAAGAAATTCCTTCCCGCATGCTTTCGACTACCTTTACGCTTTCTTTCTTGTGTTCGGAATGTTGCTTTTTAAGCTGCCAGAAAAATAAAGAAGCGATAAATATGAGGGAAATGATGAAAACTAAGGTCCATTTAACTCCAAACCCTGCAATAAGAAATCCTCCAAGGGCATGTCCGCAAACGGAAGAGATTAAGAAAGTTGCCTGATTTAACGTAACCGCATTGGGAAGATTCTCTTTTTTTACAATTTTGGGGATCATAGAAGGTGCAATAGGACCGATAAAAGCTCTTGCAATTCCCGTTAAGAAAATAACACCGTAAACAAAATAGGTGATCTGATGTCCCGTAAAGTGCATTTCGACATTAAAGAAAGCTGGAATCAGCAGCAAACTGATCAGGAAAATATAAGTGTAATTGCAAATAAGTAAAAGCCTTTTCTTTTCATTCATATCAATCACATGTCCTGCGTACAAAGCGCAGCTTACCGCCGGAATCACTTCCGAAAGTCCGATAAGTCCGATTGAAAAAGGATCTTTTGTTAACTGATATACCCACCATCCCAATAAAGTAGCGAGCATCCTAAAGGCTAAAACAATAAAAAATCTTCCCGTAAGAAGATTCCTGAATTCAACATTTTGTAATGTCTTTAACGGTATAAGAGAAATCATTATACAAAAATAGCCCTAAATATTTATTTAAGGCTGATCGTTGTTTGATAAATCAAATATATCTTAAGAGATAAAATCTATTTAGTCTGCTCTTGAAGAACTTAAAATCAAGGCTGCAACACCAGCTGCACCAATAACGGATGCTCCGGCTACCACTCTTGCTTTTGATCTGTCTTTTACTGCAGATACATTAGATTTAGGAATGGTAACTACCGTGCTGTCTTTTTTTCCTTCTGTACCAATAAGATTATCTCCTTCAATATTACGGAATAACATTTTTTTCTTTGAATTGTCTTTCAGCGTAACGATATACATTCTTCCTGCCTCCAGATTGGAATAATCATTTTTTGAAATATCTTCACCGTATTTTGTAGTAGCACAAGATGAAATTACAAATAAAGAAGTCAGTAAAGATGATTTTAAAAGTACAGATGCTTTCATTATTATTTTTTAGTTTTTCAAATTTATAATTTTTTTTGAATATACGTTTTTGTAATTGAAAAAATGTAATTAAAATTTATAGATTTCTAACAAATTTGCAACATTCCTGTCATTGGCAAGTCTTGGCGTTTTATTCTGGCCTCCCAGTTTACCCTGAGATTTTGCATATTCATGGAATGCATTCTTTTTCAGTCGGGTGATGTGAAGTTTCTGAAGAATATTGCCTGTGATGAGATCGTCATAATACGTATTTCTCTTGCGGAGCTGATCATCAAGCTCGTTTCGGAAGAGTTCTATATCC
>JAFAAJ010000214.1 GCA_023426625.1 Bacteroidota bacterium | reverse complement strand
AAACAGACGACCCCGCTTTGGATCTTGCGGTTGTGGCTTCCATTCTTTCTTCCAATGAAGACATTGCCATTTCAGAACATTATTGTTTTGCAGGAGAAATTGGTCTGAGTGGCGAGATCCGCCCGATCGCACAAGCTGAACAGAGAATTTCCGAAGCGGAAAAATTAGGATACGAAAAGATCTTCATTTCCAACCTCAACAAGATTCCAAAAAGAAAATTCGGGATCAAGATCGAGGAAGTAAGCAAGATCGAAGATTTCCATGAAAGGTTATTTTAATTGTTTAAAATATTGATCATACTAATCCTCTGAATGTTTAATTTTATTTGGAGGATTTTTAATTTTATGAATTATATTGCTTTATGAATTATTTGGCTCATTCCTTCCTTACATTTTCGGACGGACAGATCGTAGGACAGTTTCTGGAGGACTTCATCAGAAACAAGGAACGTTTTTCCTTTCCTAAAGACATTCAGGACGGAATCACTCTTCACCGGGCAATTGATACTTTCACGGATGCTCATCCTGCAATTCATGAGGCAAAAAAAATATTCAGTCCACTGGTGAGACTATATGCCGGAGCTTTTGTAGATGTTGCAATGGATTATTTCGTTGCCAATGACATGAACTTACTTTCCTTAGCCGGATGGAAAGCCCACTCTTTAAAAGTATACCGAGTCCTTCATGAGCATGAAAATTGGCTGCCTGAGAACTTACAAAAAATGCTGATCAGAATGGAACAGGATGACTGGCTGTACAACTACCGTGAAGATCAGGGCATCAGATTCAGTATGCAAAACGTTCTTAATAAAGCTAAATATCTGAATAGCGATATTCCGGTTTTTGAAGCCTTTCTTCAAAATAAGACATTACTGCAACAACATTACAACGATTTCTTTCCTGATCTGTTGACTCATGTACAGGGAGTCAATGCACTATTACAATTAGACGAACCTCTATAAAAATAAAACACTTATCAATGGATAAGTGCCTTATTCTGATTTGTGTAATTAGAATTTTCCTGCCTACTAGTTTTTGATAAATGGGAACTTCTTACTAGTTTCTTTTTATCAATCATTTGTTTTTAGGGTCTATTTTAAATTAATCTGAACTTACACATGAAAATGATAAGCAAATCAAAATTTTTCATTTAACTATTTTCAGCAAAATCAATTTTTGATATAAATACATCAATAATCGTTTTAAATTGAAAATAACAATAAAATATATTAAAACTAATGGATATAAAATTATATTTTATCAAAAATTAACTTATTAAAACAAATATAGAAATTTAAAATTAAAAAAGCAAGATATTACCTGTTATTAATTAAAAAACCGATACCACAAAATATTTAAACAACTAAAAATGAATAAATTAAAAACAAAAGTCAACCAGAAAAGTTCCTTGATCAGAAGAAACTTCGGCTATATTAGAATTTTAATAAAAAAATTAAACAATTAACACAAAACAATTAAAACTGTTTATACAAATAACGGTTAGGATAATTAAGCTTTTCACTTTTACGTTCTCCGTTAACGATCATATGAACAATATTGATCTGATCATCAAATAAATTATAAAGAAAACTTACCGCCGCTTCTACTTTTTTAGGATTTTCCACAACTTCAGATTCCAGAAAGATATTTACAGATTCCCCATCTTCTTCGTATCCCAGATAATCGACTCGGAGTAATTTATTATTGGTTTTCAGCTTCAGATATTCCGAGCAATACGCTTTTAGACTTTCATTCAGCTGTGTTTTAAATTTAGGATCATTGAAATGAAAAGTTTTCCCATATTTCTCACTTAATGCATTTTCCAGATCATCAAGAAAAAAACGCCCGGTAATTTCAAATGTTTTTGATTTTGCATTGTAATTGATCTCTACCGATCCCACATGATAAGGATGAATATCTTTAGCAAAAGCCTGCAAAGAAAAAAACAAAAGCCCGATAAGCAGAAATATTTTTTTGAACATGAATGTACTGGAATTTTGTTCCGAAATTAATCATTATTTTCGTAAGCTTTATAACTAAATAGTCTTTATGAACGATTTTCTATTCTATCTTCAGCTTGGGTGGGAACACATTATTTCTTTGGATGCCCTGGACCATCAGCTTTTCGTCTTAGCATTAATTGCAGCTTATTCTTATCAGGACTGGAAAAAGATCCTTATTCTGGTCACCGCATTCACAATAGGACATTCCGTTACATTAGCCTTGAGTATTCTGGACTTCTTCAGGTTTCCTTCGGAATGGGTGGAATTCCTGATCCCACTTACTATCGTTCTGACCTCTTTGGATAATATATTGATGAGGAATAAAAAACAGGCTTTAATGAAGACCAATTATTACCTAGCCTTGATTTTCGGATTGATTCACGGAATGGGATTCGCCAATACCGCAAGAGTGATGATCGCGAAAAGTCAGAGCATTGCCCTTCCTCTTTTAGGTTTCAACATTGGTCTGGAAGCAGGCCAAATTGTGATCGTTCTTGCTATCTTGGTTATCCTTTTCATCCTGTTGAACCTCTTCAAAGTCAATAAAAAGGACTGGATCTTATTTGTATCTTCGGGAGTATTTGCTTTATCATTAAAAATGACATTGGAAAGAATTCCTTTTTAAGATTGAAACATTTTCAACTTTTCAACTACATATTATTATATTTGAAAATTATTAAACCATTTCAGGCATGAAATTAAAAATAACATTACTTTCAACATTTATATTTATCGGTTTGTCTGCTCAGAACATTCAGAACAACCCGGGAAGCAATCACGGGAACAAGTTTGAGCAATTGGGAACCATCCTTCCTACTCCCAACATCTACAGAACCGCTTCCGGAGCTCCCGGACACGGATACTGGCAAAACAGGGCGGATTATGAAATTTCAGCCTACCTGGATGAAGACAAAAGAAATTTGAAAGGTTCTGAAACGGTAACTTATTACAACAATTCCCCGGATGAGCTGGATTATATCTGGTTACAGCTGGATGAAAACCAACAATCCAATATAAAAAATGCGGATTACGGGTTCTCCTCTACTCTTCCGAAAACAGCCAATGACCAACAATTAAGAACAACCAGCCTACCTGCAAAAGACAACGGATATGGAGTAAACCTGGAAAAGGTGACAGACACATCGGGAAACCCTTTAAAATATCTGGTCAATAAGACCATGATGCGCATCGATCTTCCGAAACCGTTGAAAAAAGGAGAAAAATTCATTTTCAAAGTAGACTGGAACTATAATATCCCTAACAGAATAGCAAAAGGAGGACGTGGCGGTTATGAAAATTTTCCTGAAGATGGTAATGACCTTTATACCATTACTCAATGGTATCCCAGAATGTGTGTGTACAGTGATTTTCAGGGATGGCAAAACCACCAGTTCACAGGAAGAGGTGAATTCGCATTGGTATTCGGGAACTTTAAGGTAACAATGAATGTTCCTGCAGATCATATTGTAGGTGGAACAGGAGAATGTAAAAATTACGAACAGGTTTTAACAGCCGATCAACTGGCAAGATATAAGAAAGCACAAAACGCCAACGAACCTGTGGAAATCGTAACCCTGGATGAAGCCAAAAAAGCAGAGAAAAAACATTCAAAGGAAAGAAAAACATGGGTTTTTGAAGCCAATGACGTAAGAGATTTTGCGTGGACCTCATCCAGAAAATTTGTATGGGACGGAATGAAAGTAGTGATCCCTGAAAACAACAATAATGTAATGGCAATGAGTTTCTACCCTAAAGAAGCTTACGGATTATACAGAAAATACTCCACTAAAGCCGTTGCTCATACCATTAAAACCTATTCAGAGTTCACAGTTCCCTATCCGTACCCTGTTGCACAATCTGTAGAAGCAGCCAACGGAATGGAATATCCAATGATCTGTTTCAATTTTGGAAGAACGGAAAAGGACGGAACCTATTCCGAAGGTACAAAAAACGGGATGATCGGAGTAATCATCCACGAAGTGGGACATAATTTCTTCCCGATGATCGTTAATTCAGATGAAAGACAGTGGAGCTGGATGGATGAAGGTTTAAATACTTTCACAGAATACCTTACGGAAGAAAGATGGGACAACAAATTCCCTTCAAAACGAGGACCGGCTTGGACTATCGTAGACTATATGAAACTTCCGAAAGATCAGCTGGAACCCATCATGACGAATTCCGAGAACATTACCCATTTCGGACCGAATGCCTATGCAAAACCTGCAACCGGACTGAATATCCTTCGTGAAACCATTATGAGACGAGAAGTTTTTGACAAAGCTTTTAAAACGTATGCAAAAAGATGGGCGTTCAAACATCCTGAACCTGCAGATTTTTTCAGAACAATGGAAGATGCAAGTGGTGAAGATTTGGATTGGTTCTGGAGAGGATGGTTCTACGGAACAGATCCTGTAGATATTGCCATTGATAAAGTTACCATCGCAACACCTAACCTTGATGCTGTTCCCAAACCTAACGAAATGAAGTATAAAGTTGAAAAACCTATCCAAAATGAGTTTGAGGATATTTCCAAAATCAGAAACAGAGAAGATAAAAATACAAGCTTCTTGGTGGATAAGGATAAAGAGCTTCAGGACTTCTATTACCGTTACGACAGAGGTCAGGAAAAAGTGGACACCAATAAGGAATATTCTTTCACAGAAGATAATATGACCACGCTAGACGCAAAAGATAAAGAGAAATTCAAAAACATCACTGCGTATCAAATTGATTTTGTGAATAAAGGAGGTTTAGTAATGCCTATCATCCTTGAATTTACATTTGAGGACGGAACAAAACTATACGACAAAACTTCCGCTCAAATATGGAGACACAATGAACAGAAAGTATCAAAGACCTATTATTTTGACAAAAAATTAAAATCCATTCAACTGGATCCAATGAGAGAAACGGCGGACATTGACACTTCAAATAATCTTTGGACTCAGGATGGCACCAATACACAGGTTTCAAAATTTCAAGTATTTAAACAAAAACAGCAAGGCGCTGTAAGAGGCAGCTCCAACGGAAGAATAAATCCGATGCAGGCAGCAGGAAAGAAAAATTAAATTTTTACACTATATAAACTCAAAGTTCATTCAAAATTTTGGATGAACTTTTTTTCTGCCAAAATTTCACACCTAAAAATAAAATACTGCCAAAATTTTACTTTCCTGCGCTTGGCATGCATTTAGAGAATTTCAAGGCAGAAATAATAAAAAAAACAGATATATTATGTCAGTAAACTTTAAACCATTAGCAGACAGAGTTCTAATAGAACCAATAGCTGCAGAAACTAAAACAGCTTCAGGTATTATTATTCCGGACACAGCAAAGGAAAAACCACAGGAAGGTACAGTAGTAGCAGTAGGTCCGGGGAAAAAAGATGAGCCTACCACTGTTAAAGTAGGTGACAAAGTTCTTTACGGGAAATATTCAGGATCTGAATTAAAATTGGAAGGAAAAGATTACCTGATCGTAAGAGAGTCTGATCTATTGGGAATCATTGGGTAAAATGCAGTAAGCATTAAGCTATAAGCCGTGAGAGACTACAAAAAATAGGATACATGGAGAATTCTCACGAATTGACAAAAGAAGTTTATGTAATCTCTGAAAATTTTCCTAAGTCAGAACTTTTTGGTCTTACTTCACAAATAAGAAGAGCTGCAGTTTCTATTCCTACCAATATTGCAGAAGGATGTGGAAGGTCTACAGACAAAGAATCCGCAAGATTCATAGAAATAAGCATAAGCTCAACAAATGAAACTGAATATCTTCTTTTACTTTCTTGTGATTTGGGCTTCACTTCTGAAAATGACATAGCTAACCTTAATGCGAAACTAAATTTAACCAGGCAAAAAATTATACAACTTAGAAAAAAATTATTAATAATAATTAACTGCTAAAGGTAAAGCGTATTGCTTAAAGCCTATAGCCTAAAGCTTAAAATTATGGCAAAAGATATTAAATTCGATATTGAATCAAGAGACGCTTTAAAGAGAGGTGTTGATGCATTGGCAAATGCAGTGAAGGTAACTTTAGGACCTAAAGGGAGAAACGTAGTGATCGAAAAATCTTTCGGTGCTCCGCACGTTACTAAAGACGGGGTTTCTGTAGCTAAAGAAATCGAACTTGAAGATAAAGTTGAAAACATGGGAGCTCAGATGGTAAAAGAAGTAGCTTCCAAAACCAATGATATCGCAGGAGACGGTACTACTACCGCTACTGTTTTGGCACAGGCAATCGTAAGAGAAGGTCTTAAAAACGTAGCCGCAGGAGCAAATCCAATGGATCTGAAAAGAGGGATCGACAAAGCAGTAACTGCAGTTGTTGAGAACCTAAAAACTCAGTCTCAGGAAGTTGGAGATTCATCAGAAAAAATCAAGCAGGTGGCTTCTATTTCTGCCAACAACGATGATACCATCGGTTCTCTGATCGCTGAGGCTTTCGGAAAAGTAGGTAAAGAAGGAGTAATCACTGTAGAAGAAGCTAAAGGTACGGATACAACCGTAGATGTTGTAGAAGGTATGCAGTTCGACAGAGGTTATCAGTCACCTTACTTCGTGACCAACCCTGAGAAAATGTTGGCTGAGCTTGAGAATCCATACATCCTTTTGGTAGAGAAAAAGATTTCTTCAATGAAAGAATTGTTACCGGTTCTTGAACCTATTGCACAAGGTGGTAAATCTTTATTGATCATTTCTGAAGAAGTGGAAGGCGAAGCTTTAGCTACTTTAGTGGTGAACAAACTAAGAGGTTCTTTAAAAATTGCTGCTGTAAAAGCTCCTGGATTCGGAGACAGAAGAAAAGCAATGTTGGAAGATATCGCGATCCTTACAGGAGGACAGGTAATTTCTGAAGAGCAAGGTTTCACTATGGAAAACATTTCTTTGGATATGCTTGGAACTGCTGAAAAAGTATCGATCGATAAAGACAATACTACAATCGTAAACGGTGGTGGTGACGATAGCAAAATCAAAGGAAGAGTGGCTCAGATCAAGGCTCAGATGGAAACTTCCACTTCTGACTACGACAGAGAGAAACTTCAGGAAAGATTGGCTAAATTAGCCGGTGGTGTTGCCGTACTTTATGTAGGTGCTGCTTCTGAAGTTGAAATGAAGGAGAAAAAAGACAGAGTAGACGATGCTCTTCACGCAACAAGAGCTGCTGTAGAAGAAGGTATCGTTGCAGGTGGTGGTGTTGCTTTAGTAAGAGCGATCTCTTCACTAAACAACCTTTCCGGAGCTAATGCAGACGAAAATACAGGGATCAAGATCGTGAAAAGAGCAATCGAAGAGCCTTTGAGACAAATCGTTGCCAATGCAGGAGGTGAAGGTTCTGTAATCGTTGCTAAAGTTGCTGAAGGTAAAGATGACTTCGGATACAACGCTAAAACCGACGAATTCGTCAACATGCTTGAAGCAGGAATTATTGACCCTACGAAAGTAACAAGAGTTGCTCTTGAAAATGCAGCTTCTGTTTCAGGAATGCTTTTAACCACTGAATGTGTGATCACTGAAGTGAAAAAAGACGAACCTGCAATGCCAATGGGCGGCGGAATGCCGGGAATGATGTAACAGCGTGTCGCTGAGACAATTTAATATATAAACCGTTCTGAAAATCAGAGCGGTTTTTTTATAAATAATCCAAAGGACTTTTAATCTTATTCTTGTTTACATCTGTAATATGAGTATATATTTCTGTAGTTTTTATATTGGAATGTCCCAAAAGCTCTTTAATTATCCTAATATCAATACCGCTTTCTAACAAATGCGTAGCGTAAGAATGTCTTAATGAATGGACAGTTGCCGGGGAATTAATACCTGATTTCTCAACACTGTATTTCATAATTTGTTGTACACTTCTTTTAGAATACTTTCCCCCACGACTCCCTTCAAACAAATACACTTTAGGCTTGTACATTTTATAATATTCCCTTAACAACTCTATCAATTTAGAAGAGAGCGTAACAACCCTATCCTTATTACCTTTTCCTTGTCTTACCAATAAAATATTCTCTTCTGTTTTAATATCTGAAATCTTTAATTCTATCAACTCGCTCAATCTAAGTCCACAAGAGTAAATGGTAGTGAGAATTGCCTTATGCTTTATATTTAAAGTAGCCTCCAATACTTTTTTAACCTCATTTTTAGTTAAAAACTTAGGCAATCTATCCTCTTTTCTCTGAGGGTAAAGATGTTTTAAATTAACATTTCTTTTAAAAATTTCTTTATAAAACTTTGTTATCGTTGCGATCATCGCTTTCTGATAAGAAGCGCTTACTTTTTTCTTGCTAACCAACCAAATAATAAAGTCTTCCAACTGCTTTAAAGTAATATCTTCAGGACTAAACTTTGAGGAAAGCTTCAAAAAATAAGACAAATAAGAAGCATAAGTTTAATACTATTTTCTGAATATCTTTGGGATTTTAAGATTAAAATATATTCTTCTAAATAATCATTTTTCATTATACATATTGCGTTTATCCAAAGATAAAAAAAATAACATTTTAATTTACAACACGTTACAAAAAATCCAAATATAATTAACGCAATAATATATGTGTGATATTAACGCAATGCGTAAATTTGGATGTTAGCCGACATATTATGAAACAACTAGACGAAACTTTAACCAAAAGATTAAAACAATTATTTTTACAAGCAAAAAGTGAATATGCAGAAGATTATATAATCGTTGGTGTTCCTAATTTCTTCGCAAAAAAATTTATTGCATATTGTGCTATGAAAGAAGATTTAGAACTATGTCTTGAATATATCAATTTACTAAGGACTGAAACTAATAAAACTCTAAAATCAAGTTTAACCTTTTCGTTAATTTCACTATATGGTAAATGCTTCACAGATGCATCTAAAAATAGTTATCCAAAACTAGAACCAAATTCACTTTTTAAAGACGAATCCAATTTAGAGGAAGTTCATAATTATATGATGGATTTACGTCATCAATTTATTGCGCATAGAGGTGAAACAAATAGTGAAATTGCAATTTGCTTTTTACTAATACCTAAAATAGAAGATATATCTCAAACTCAAGTTAGATTTAGTCAATTAAAACAAATGGGATTTTCAAAGGAAGATCTTGATAAAATTGAAAATCTAATAAAATTTGTAATCACTGAGTTATTTAAAAAAATTGAAAAATCGGGAAACAAAATTCACGATGGTTTTTTAGAAAATTTCAGTCACGATTTAGCTTCGGCATTAATTATAAACAATGTTAAAGATGATTCTGAAAACTAAAAAAGTATAAAAATAACCAATACGTCGGCTAACAAGGGTTTGGCGCAATGGCGGGTTGAGGCTAAAATTTAAAGTTTCGGCTTTCTATTCCGCAAAAGCCAATTATATTGACTTTTTTCTTAAATTTATTCAATTAATTGGCTTTTGCTTATCGTGTCGCTAAATTGAAACTTTTCGCTTCAATTTCCGCCACTGACGCCAAGCCCCGAAACGTTATCTGCAACCATCTCCAAACTCGTACTATGAAGAAATTATTTAAAATTACAGGAATTATTTTAGGTATTGCAATTTTGATTATTTTCTTCTCTTATCAATTTTTCTTTACTAAAATTAATTTCGACGAAAACATTAAAAATGATCAAAGAATTAAAAATCTTGACAAAAAAGTATTCTGGAGTTTTGGACTTGAACAAATCAATAAACCTAAAAAAATTTCAACTGATTTCACATTAGACGGCAAACAGAATGATACTATCAATTTTACATTTCATGCTTCACAGAGTGAAAAATATAAAAATATTGGACAATTTCAAGTATACTCTTCCACAGGTTTTAACGGAATAAATATTTTTCTGTATCGTTTAAAAAATAGATTTAGAACAGAAATCGATGAATTTTCAGATAATGTCGTTGAAAATGAAAAGCGTTTTAAAATCATTTCTCAAAAACTAACTTTAGACAAAAAGAATTATAAAAAAAATGATAGTGTTTTTGGGAAATTGGAAATTCGATTTGAAGATTTAGTAAATAACTCTAAAACAAATTCTATATCATATTTTCGAACAAAAATGGAATAAATTATGGCTGCAGATAACATAGTATTATTAAAAGTCTTATTATAGTACATTGATTTTCAGTATATTTTAATACTTTTTCAAATCGCAAGTACAACATAAGTACAACTTTTAGAGGTATATATTTTATACCTTTCAAAGCAAGGGTTTTCACTATAAAAAACTTGCTTTTTTTATTTGTTTTCCTGTCAATTTTTCGTCCGTTCTACCATACCGATTGCAGCCCTGCCCTTTTCTCTTTTCCTTTTTCGGTGCGTTAGCACCGTATTGCATTGTATTTCAACACCTTGCGTATTGTCTATAAAATAGTATAGAGTGAACTTTGTAAATGCGTACGCAACGTATTTATTAACTCATAAAATTTAAGAAAATGGCAAGACAAAAAGGCTTAATGAAGTATGTCGGAACGATAGGCGATGTCCGGCACTTCAAAATAAAAGGTCAACAAGGATTTTTCGCCGGAATGGTTGGCGGACCAACCGCAGAACAGGTAAAGACCGCCCCCGAATTTGAACGTACTCGTGAGAATATGAACGAATTTGGCGGTTGTGCAAGAGCTGGGAAGTCGGTAAGAACTGCCCTATCTGCATTGATGTCAAAAATGGCAGACAGTCAAGTTACAGGACGTTTAACGTCCGTAATGAAAAAAATCAATTCGAAGACGGTACAGAAGCAAGGGGTTACAGAAAGGTTGAGATTTCAACGCAAAGAAACTATTTGTTAGGCTTTGAGTTTGACAAAAAACTTTCTTTAAGCGGTGTATTCAATGCTCCGTATGATGTTACCCATACTACCACCAGAGAAAGTGCGGATTTCATCGTAGCCGCATTTAACCCTGCAGATCTGATTACTTACCCTTCGGGTTCTACGCATTTCCGTTTGATCAATGCGTTGGCAGTGGTTGCTGATTTCTCCTATAATGCTACAACCGGAACGTATGAACCGGATGATGTGGTCAATAACGAATTGAACGTTGTTGAATATTCCGGTTTTATTCCATTGGATACGGCTTATGCAGGTGCTACGCTTACAGCAACACTTCCGGGAACTCCAACTTTGGGAGCAAACGTAACCGTAATTCAGTGCATTGGAATTGAATTTTTCCAAGAGGTTAATGGTAATTATTACGCTTTCAACTCGGGCAACTGCCTGAAAATTGAAGATGCGTTTTAAGCAAAACTATTCTAAAGCCTTCTTCATTCGGGAAGGCTTTTTTGCTTCACCTTTAAAATTCAATATCTATGAGAACGAAAATCATACGTGTAGCCGAAGGCAAGCAAAGCACATTAAGCCAACTTTATATTGATGATGTTTTCCAATGCTATTTATTGGAAGATAAAATCAGAACTATAAAGATACCGAAGCAAACCGCAATCCCAACAGGTAACTATACTTTAAGGCTGAACACTTGGGGCGGTATGAATGCCGAGTATCGGCAGAAATTCCCGAAGCTCCATAAAGGTATGATTGAAATTAACGGTCTGCCGAATTTCAGTTTTGTATATATCC
>JAFAAJ010000138.1 GCA_023426625.1 Bacteroidota bacterium | reverse complement strand
TTGTAGAAAAAGAAGAGCTTACAAGACCTGCTTTTCCATTGGATCTGGGTTCCAGACATCCTATCAATCTGGTTAAAAACAGAATTATTGAGATCTTTAAATCCATTGGTTTTGCAGTAGCGGACGGACCGGAAATTGAGGACGATTGGCATAACTTTACTGCTCTGAACCTTCCGGAATATCACCCGGCAAGAGATATGCAGGATACCTTCTTCATTGAACAGAATCCGGATATTCTTTTAAGAACGCATACTTCTTCGGTACAGATTCGTTATATGGAAGAAAATCAGCCGCCGATCAGAATTTTATCTCCGGGAAGAGTATTCAGAAATGAAGCGGTTTCTTCACGTTCTCACTGTATTTTCCACCAAATAGAGGGATTATACATTGATGAAAATGTGAGCTTTGCCGATCTAAAGCAGACAATCCAGTTCTTTACTACGGAACTTTTCGGAAAGTCTAAAATCAGAATGAGACCCTCTTATTTCCCTTTCACGGAGCCAAGTGCTGAAATCGATGTGTATTGGGGATTGAATTCTGAAACAGATTACAGAATTACAAAAGGAACAGGCTGGCTGGAGATCATGGGATGCGGAATGGTAGATCCTGCAGTTCTTAAAAATGTAAATATTGATGCAGAGAAATATTCAGGATATGCATTCGGAATGGGCATTGAAAGGATCGTAATGCTTCTTTACCAAATGAGTGATATCAGAATGTTCTTCGAAAATGACATCAGAACATTGGAACAGTTTAAAACATTATAAAAAATCAACCTCCGGAAATACCGGAGGTTTTGTTTTTAATTACTGACCTAAGAAACAAAACGTAATTAAAAACTGATTTCTCAAAATATAAACCAGATTTTTCACTATCAACGCGAGATGATAAAATGAGTTGCGTTTAAAATAGTATTCATCATTAATTCTTATTCTTTTTCATTGTCCAGCTTTTTACTCTGTTATAATCTAAAAAGTAGGTAAGTTTTAAAGAAAAATTATTCACCATAGGCTCATTGAAAAGTACATTGTAATTGTCTTTGATACTTAATCTCGAACTTTCAAGATAATTGGAAGTGGCATTTCTATATAATAACGTCAGCTGACTTCCCGGTGCAAACCACCATGAAAACCTCAAGTCTACGTTCCAGGCATTATAAGTTCCGTTTAAATTACTATTGAATTGGGAAGTTTCTGCTAAGCTTCCGTCTTCGTTCAGAGTGTAGAATTGTTTGTAGGTAACATCGGAGAAATAGTGTCGGAAAGCCAATGACAGAGTCATTTTTTCATTAAAGGTATACTTGGAACTCAAAGCATTTTCATACGTATTTCTCTGTCTTCTCCCAATGAAGATATCTGTATCGTTCTTTCCAGCAAAACCTGTTTCATTATTGCTGAAGCTTGGATTGAAAGACCAATGCACATTGAATTTATCTGAAAACCGGTATCTCAGTCCGAAATTGGTAAACACCTGATTTCTTCCTGTTTCATTATATGCATAGTAATCTATGGTAAAATTATACTGAAGCTTTTTGCGGCTGTCACTTTCAAACCAGATCCACGAATCGAAATATCCAGGAACTTTCAGGTGTCTTCCGGAAGTTCTTGGTTCATAAATGTCATTTTGCCCGAATGGCGTGAACTCGATTCCGCCTCCAAAAACCCTGAATTGCTTGTCGGTGAAGCTGTTGTTGTTATTGAACACAAAATTGGAGTTCAGGAAAGGTTCCAGTCTGTGGTAATAATTAAGGTTGAAATTCAGGTAAATATTATTGAACTTTTCGGTGGGCTGTAAAATTCTGTAGCCATACCATGCGTTATAATTGGCAAAATTGGTTTTGGTGGAAAAACCCAGGTCATTGATGTTCCAGTCTTTTGTCGTTACATTTCCGTTAAGTGAAAAACGGTTTTTTCCTGCAATTTTTTCAACTCCTGCTTCACCTCTTGTGCCGAACTTTGTTTCGCCGTTCATTACCCAGCTTCCTTTCAGACTTCCGAAAGTTTTGTAAGTGTTTTTCTTGTTATTGATGTCCCAGAGAATTCCGGTTGCATTGGCATCACGGAAATTTCCATCACGGGTAACATTTGTATTTACTAAAGAAACCGAGGAGTTACCGTTGAATCTCTGATCAAAAACGAGGACACTGTAATTCGTCCAGGGTTCCACTACTTCTTTTCTTTTCTCTCCGGTTTCATTATTGATGATGGTGGCTTCCATTTTTTGAGTGACTCCGTTAAAGAAACCTATACCCAAACCATTGTTTGTTCTTCCTGAAATTTTAAAAGCATTGAATAATTTTACCTTTGAAGGATGTTCCAATACCTCTTCTTTTTCAGTGGTTACGGGATATCCTGTTGGCTCACCGCCCACTCTTCGGGAGTAGAACATCCCTCCTTTGCTGAAAAGTTCGGTTCCTTCCGTAAAGAAAGTTCTTTGTTCGGAAAACTGTTGTTCAAAAGGTGTAAGGTTTAAAATGGAATTATCAAAATTAGCCTGTCCGAAATCCGGAATCAGTGTCATGTCAAATGTAAAAGCATCATTGATGCCGTATTTTACATCCATCCCACCGTTGAAACTGGAAGTGGTATTTCCGTCGAAATTGTTGACATACGTAGAAAAATAAGGCGTGAAAGATAATCGGGTAGGAGGGTTGATGTTTTCGATTCCCTGTAAAACACCATCAAATAAAGTATAGGAGTTTTTTCGGTTGTCCACGAAATTCCAGTCATAAGAAGCTTTTATCCTTTCGATTCTTCGGAACATATTGATTCCCCATTCCTGAACCTGATTTTCAGGAAACCTTAATTCGGAATAAGGAATTTTTATTTCAACAGCCCAGCCTTTTTCATTGATCTTTACTCCACTGTACCAGATGCCGTTCCAGGAAGAGTCTTCACCATCTGTGGTGATCTTCGCATCATACTGAACACCTGCAGCGGTAATTACAAATTCAAGACTTTGCTGTTTATCATTATATCCGTTAAGTGTCACTCCGAAGTAATCATCATTATTTATCCCGTCTCTTTCGGTAAGTTCTTTTGCAATTTTCTGCGGAGTGGGATCATACATCTGTGCCCCGAAATATATTCCGGTATCGTCATATAATATTTTCACCTCTGTTTTTATGGAATCCGCCTGAGGTTTTCCGTTGTTGGGGTTTCTCTCAATGAAGCCTGTCGCAATGGGCGCAGTTTGCCATTCAACATCATCGAGAATCCCATCTATTTTTGGGGAAGAAGGTGTTTTTGTGATGAGTATTTTTTTTCGTGTGATATTATCCTCTTCTTTTTTCTGTGAATAGATACAACAAAACGAAAAAGATAGTAGGAAGATTAATAATTTGAGTTTCATGTCTCTTAGCTTATAATGATATGACAACCATTGTCGAATATTCGTTACACCATAAAAGAAAAATGCCTGTGAAAATTCTCACAGACATTTCGTTAGCTAAAACAAATTATGCTTATTTATAGAACTTTAAAGGGTATTTCACGTTTTTGAAACCATCGATACTTGCTTTTAATGACCCTACTGCCAATTCTGCTTTTAAAAGCATAGGGATATGATTAGCGTCGTTGGTCACCCACATTGTCACTCCTTCTTTTTCTTTGAAAACTCTTCCGCTTTTTACAGACGGGATAATTTTCAGACAGTTAATCGTTCCGAATTTGGTTTTAAGATTTTCCGTTCCAACCACCTTAAGCTGGAAAGGGAACATTTCATCATCAATCCACACATCCATATTGATTACAGTACCTACCTTCAACTCACTTGGACTTTTACTTCTTAAATAATAAAAACATGAAAGCATATCCTGAATTCCCTTCACGGATTTTATAACTTTGGAGCCGTTGGCAGGCGTTTTTTTATCGGTCAATACCAACGTATTATTATCATGATTGAATACGGTTTCAAAATGCTGTCGATAACTTCCTTCTTTTACATTTCTTACATAAAAGCTTGGTAATCCGGTATCAACGTTTATGAAACTTTCGTAAAGATCTTCCACTTTGAAAAATGCTTTCACAGCTCCTGTAGTCTGGCCTGTTCCTTTCACATAAAGATGAGGTTCTCCCTTATAATTGGTTTTTTTTGTCGTTAAAGTTGCGGTTCCGGCATTCAGAAATCCGTAATGTATTCTGAATGTGATGGACTCGCCGTCTGAAATATTGTTTATCTGTCCATAACCAAAGCAGAATATGAATATGGCAATGATATTTAAAATTTTCTTCATAGCATAAATTTTACAAAAAGGCTGCCAAATTGAAAAACTTTAATTTTTTTCGTGATATTTGACATATCTCAGGTTTTTATTTAGACTGAATCAAATAGCTTCGCATTAAAATTAGTAAATTTGCAGGTACACTGATTATTAAAATTATACTAACCAATTATGATAACTACTGATATATTGATCATAGGAGCTGGGCCAACCGGACTTTTTGCTGTTTTTGAAGCAGGTTTACTTAAAATGAAGTGCCATATCATAGATGCACTTCCTCAACCAGGAGGACAATTGGCAGAGCTTTATCCTAAGAAACCTATTTTTGATATACCTGGTTATCCATCTGTAAATGCCGGAGAATTAATTGATAATTTAATGGAACAGATCAAACAGTTCCAGCCGGGATTCACTCTGGGAGAAACAGCTGTTTCTTATACAAAAGTGGATGATGAATGGTTTGAGGTAATTACCAATAAAGGAACTGTTCACAGAGCAAAGGCTATTGCTATTGCCGGAGGATTAGGTACTTTCGAGCCTAGAAAGCCAACTATTGAAAATATTGCTGACTACGAAGAAAAAGGTGTAGAATATTTCGTAAAGGAACCTGAACATTTCAGAAATAAAAAAGTAGTAATCGCCGGTGGTGGAGATTCTGCGCTGGACTGGAGTATTTTCCTTTCCAATGTGGCAAGTGAGGTTACTTTGATTCACAGAAGAAATGAGTTCAGAGGAGCTTTAGATTCTGTAGAAAAAGTTCAGGATCTGAAAAATGAAGGAAAGATCAGACTGATTACACCAGCTGAAGTTACCGCGATAAAAGGTGACGGAAAAGTAGAAGCAATCACTGTAGAAGTGGAAGGTCAGGAAGCATTCGATATTGAAACGGACTACTTTATTCCTTTATTCGGATTGACTCCAAAATTAGGAGAGATCGGAAACTGGGGTCTGAATATCGAAAAAAATGCGATCGTGGTAAACAACGCTCTTGATTATCAAACCAATATTGAAGGAATATATGCAATCGGAGATATCAATACTTATCCGGGAAAATTAAAACTAATCCTTTGCGGATTCCATGAAGCTACTTTGATGTGTCAGAGTGTTTACAACAGATTGAATCCGGGTAAAAAATATGTACTAAAATATACAACAGTGAGTGGAGTAGACGGATTCGACGGAAGCCGTAAAGAAGCTGAGAAAGCGGTTGTGAAAAAAATTGACTAAATTGAGTTGTCGATGAGTGATATCAATATAAAAATTACCGATAGAGAAGGGGTAACCCACGATATCGTAGCACCTACGGATATGACCATGAACTT
>JAFAAJ010000017.1 GCA_023426625.1 Bacteroidota bacterium | reverse complement strand
GTCGAAAGTGTGGTGAATGTAACTACTGTAATGGAACTTATTGGCATAATGATAGCAGCGAAAAGCGGATGCATATGTCCTGTTACTGCGTAGCTTAGCCCGACGATATTGTATAAAAAACTAATTATGAATGTCATTTTCACAATGGTGATAGAACCTTTGCAGACATTCAGGTATCGGTCGAGATCAACCACTTTGTCCCCGTTCATAATCACATCAGAGGAAGGAGTAAAAGTATTGGTGTCGTCAGAAATTGCAATACCCACATTACTTTGCTTTAAAGCTCCTGCGTCATTCAGTCCATCACCTAGCATCGCAACCTTTAAGTTTTTGTCCTGCAGGTTTTTAATGTAATTTAACTTGTCTTCCGGACTCTGGTTGAACGCCATTTCCTGATAACCTGGAATCAATTCTTTCAACTGGCTTTCCTCAGAAGAATTGTCTCCGCTTAAAATAAATATCTTATAATGGGTGAGTTTCTGGAACAGGTTTTTCAGATTTTCCCGGTATTCATTTTTAAAGATGAATTTTCCTAAAAACTGATCGTTTTTACTGATGTATACTGCGGTTTCAAGGTTTTTGGCCTCTTGGTTATTGTATCGTGCAGAACCTATTTTGTAAAGAGTGCCTCTTATGTGAGCCTGATAGCCTTTTCCTGAAATTTCCTCAAACTGGTCAACAGGGAAATAAGGGTCCTGTACATCTATGAACTCATAAAGAGATTTAGACAGAGGGTGGTTCGAGTTTTTTAATAAAGTTTTAATATTCAATAAATCAAACTCCTCTATTTCAGAGCCTTCATATTTGATGTTTGATTTTTTTCTATGTGTAATGGTTCCGGTTTTATCGAAAACGATGGTGTCGAGTTTGGCGATCTTTTCAATAGTCAAAGTATCTTTCACGTAGAACTTATTTCTTCCTAAGATCCTCATAATGTGACCAAAAGTAAATGGTGCGGAAAGAGCCAGAGCGCAAGGACAGGCAATAATTAAGATCGCAGAAACAACCTGGAACATTTTTTCAAGATCTACAAAAGACCAGTAAATCCCTGAAATAATGGCAATGCCTAAGATAATGAAAGTGAAATACTTACTTATGTTGTTGGTAAGCGTGTCCAGTCCCGTTTCATGCTTTTTAAAGGCTTCTTTATTCCACAGTTGGGTCAGGTAACTTTGATCTACGTTTTTAATGACTTCGAGCTCTAGAGAAGACCCGATCTGTTTTCCTCCTGCGAAGATTTTGTCTCCCGGTTGTTTGGCTATGCTAACACTTTCTCCGGTAATGAAACTGTTGTCGATATTTCCTTCTCCGTTGATCAAAATAGCATCCACAGGAATGATCTCCTGATTTCTCACTAAAATTCTGTCTCCTACTTTAATGTCTGAAAGCAAGATGTTTTCCTGTTTACCTTCAAAGTCAACTTTCGTTACTGCAATAGGGTAGAATGATTTATAATCCCGGTCGTAGGAAAGAGCGTTGTAGGTTCTCTTCTGGAAAATTTTACCTAAAAGCATGAAGAACAAAAGTCCGCATAAAGTATCGAAATAACCTGGACCATAGTCTGTTACAACTTCGTAAATACTTCTTCCGTAAAGAACCAATATTCCCAAAACGATAGGAACATCAATGTTCACGATCTTGTTTTTTAAACCGTACCAGGCTGACTTGTAATAGTCTGAAGCAGAGTAAAATACAACAGGTGTTGCCAGTAAGAACATTAAAGTTCTGAAGAGTCCTTTATAATGATCCATCCAGAAATCTTCGCCTCCTATATATTCAGGGAAAGCAAGGAACATCCCATTTCCAAAAGCAAAGCCGGCAATCGCAAATTTCACCAGCAAAGATTTGTCAAGATGTTCTACGTTCTTATCAGCAGTTTCCAGACTGATGACAGGTTTGTAGCCGAGATTTGTTAAAAATACAGCTAATTCACTTAATTTTAAGTTTTTATGATTAAAGGAAACTTGTAAGGTCTTTCGGGTGAAATTAACCTGAGAATATTTGATGTCTTTATTTAAGGTATGAAGGCTTTCTAAAAGCCAGATGCAGGAAGAGCAATGGATCACCGGAATTTTGAAGGTAACCAGACTGGTTTCTCCTTCCGAAAAATCGGTGACTTTCTCAAAAATTTCAGGAGTGTCCAGATAATCGAACTGAGAAGAGCTTTCCTCACTTGGACGGATTCCTGCTTTTTTATTTAATTCGTAAAAATTACTTAAATTATTAGTGTTCAGGATCTCGTAGACAGATTTACAGCCGTTGCAACAAAAAATCTTGTCATCAAAAGGAATTCTTTCCTTTTCTATACCTTGTCCGCAATGATAACAGTTTTCGCTCACCTTCATAAAATATTGACATACAAAATTATAACAATTTTTTTTGTTTGTGGAGTTAAAATGTTCTATTTTTGTGATAAATATCATATAAAATGCCGCAGGAACAACAGATTGCCATTGAAGAGAGGTTTGCCAGAGTTTTTAATGATAAATCATTTAAAGAAAGACTTTCCAGCGCAGACTTTGAGAAATACATCAATGCAAAAAAGAGGCTAAGCTTCCAAAAACACGACACTATTTTCGAAGACGGGGAAACTCCGAGAGGTGTGTTTGTGTTAGAAAAAGGGGCCGCTAAATTATCAAAATCTGGAGCTTTCGGAAAAGATCAAATCTTAAGATTCATCAAAGAAGGCGATATCATCGGGTATCGTTCATTACTTTGTGGTGAAAATTTTCAGGCGAAAGCTGAAGCCATGACGGACATTGAATGTATTTTCCTGCCTTCAGATGTTTTTATGCATCTTCTGGAAGTGGATCCTCAATTGTCATTTGTAATGCTTCAGAAAATTGCTTATGAATTGGGTGAATCTTCCAATACCATTACTTTCCTGGCTCAGAAAACCGTGAGAGAAAGACTGGCTGAAATATTATTGCTTCTTGAGCAGAAACTTGGTGTAGATCCTGAAGGTTTCATTAAAATTTCCTTGACAAGAGAAGAGATTGCCAATATTATCGGAACAGCTACGGAAAGTGCTATCCGCTTGATTTCGGAATTCAAACAGGATCATCTCATTGAAGTCGATGGGCGAAACATCAAAATATTGAATCACGACAAACTAATGAAACTCGGACACGTAGTTTTATAATTCATACAACACAAGTCGGCGGAAGCCGACTTTTTTAACTTTTAAACATACAATTATTATGTCTGTTCATTCTGAAATTAAAAAAGTTACTACAGAAACCTTACGAAAAATGAAATTCGATAAGGAAAAAATAACCATGCTTACTGCTTATGATTTTACTACTGCGAAAATGGTGGATGCAGGAGGGATT
>JAFAAJ010000322.1 GCA_023426625.1 Bacteroidota bacterium | reverse complement strand
TCCATTTTGTAAATTTAGGTAAAAGCTTAGCAAGTTTAATAGTTCCATTTATTATTGTAGCAATAGTAACAATATTATTTATTGCTAATATAACATCTTCTCCTATATTGTATTGTAATTGATATTCATTCAGTTTAGGGTCATCATACCGAGAGTATTTATAGTTTTGGATGGAAGTTATCATCTCTTCGATTACTTTTGCTGGATCTGTGAATATGGTACTTAATATTTCTTCAATACTTTCTCTTATTTCTAAATATTCAAGGTTGATATTGTGATCAAGCTCTCCTAATAATATACTTATTGCTACGAAAATTACATCTGTAGTTCCTGCTAAAACTTCTATCATTCCGTTCCAGACACCGCATAGTAAGGGGATCTTATGTTCTATTTTCTCCTTATTTTCAATCAGCCACTTTTTTAGCTTTTCAATACTTTTTATCGTCCCATCAATCGCTTTTATTATATTTTCTGCAACTTCTAGTTTGCCTTTAAAACCTGCAATATTGAAAGAGGTAAAAAGTTCCAGTCCATTTCTGTACTCTTTCAGTTTCTTTACTATGGAATCACATTTTATTGTAAAATAATTGACCGCATTTTCCGGTTTTGCAAAAAGATATTTCTCTGATTTTAAAGTAGGGTCCCACTGCTCCCGGGTGAACTTTAATTCTTCACGAATAAACTTTGAAATTGCCTCTGATACATTTTTTATGAAGTTTTCCGCATCTACAATCGATATATTTAATAATAGTTTTGTTTGTAATTTTATAGACTCTAAAAAAGCATCTGAAATTTCATCTTCTTTAAAATTGAATGTTTTATTATCTTTATTTTGTTCGTAGATATATTTCGCCCAAAATTTGGGTAAATATCCAGGATCTTTATATTGACAATAATAGGTTACCATGGCATCACTCATCTTGATAAGCAATACTCTGCCTAAATTTATCGAAAAATCGTCTTTTTCTGCATATACAATAAAATCAAGCTCATCATCTTCTGTTCCCTTTGAGTTTTTTAGGGCTAGATTTTCTTCCCGAAATTCTTTAATGAGCTGGGTTGCGTTATAATCATGCACTATTTCATATTTCCAGTATCCCATAGCTTATAATTTTGGTATTTGTCCTGTTATGATTTCTCTCAGCTCTCTATACAATACACTGTTTTTTCCGAAAGGGGAATACATGGCAACTTCGTTAGAAATTTCCCGAAAGGTTTTGTTGGTTCGTATTCGTTCAAAAGGATCTTTACTGCTTTCGTATATACTTTTATTCAACTCATCAAACTGAATAATACTTCCCAAACTGCCACTAAGAATTCGTTTGCTTCTTCGTCAAAATCGTCAATATTATCTAAAATATTTTTCATAAATTTTGTATTAATTATTGGGTTGAAACGTTTCTTTGGCAAACCTAAACTGAGGCAACGACAAAAATTGACGTATTATTTTCAAAAACAAAAAAGACCACAAATTGTGGTCTTTTTTTATTTTTAAAAGCGGTCGAACGTTATTCAACGATCTTAAAATCCAGCTGTTTTTGGATAAGATTTGCTTTTACAACTTTGATCTGAACCTGATCTCCCAATTGATATTTATTTCCTGTTCTTACACCATATACAGCATGAGTTTTAGCATCATACATATAGGAATCATCCATTAAATCTCTTAATTTGATCAATCCTTCTGCTCCGTTTTCAGGAATTTCTACCCAGAAACCGAATTCTGCCACTCCGGAAATCACCCCGGTGAATACTTCTCCGATGTGTTTTTCCATGAATTTCACCTGCATAAACTTGATGGAATCTCTTTCCGCATCTGCTGCCAATCTTTCCATAGAACTGCAATGTTTTGCTTTTTCCTCAAGCTCGTGTCTGCTTGGAGATTTTCCTCCATCCAGATAATGCTGTAAAAGTCGGTGTGCCAACAGATCCGGATAACGACGGATAGGAGAGGTAAAGTGACTGTAATATTCGAATCCCAATCCATAGTGACCGATAGGTTCTGTGGAATAGATTGCCTTACTCATACTTCTCATAGCCAGAGTTTCGATCATATTTTCTTCGCCCTTTCCTTTGACATCGTGAAGAAGTTTATTCAAAGATTCGGCTACTTTTTTAGTATTGGCCAGGTTCATTTTATATCCGAATGTGGAAACAAAATCTCTCAACGCTTCCAGTTTTGCAGGATCCGGATCGTCGTGAACCCTGTAAATAAAAGTATTATTGGTAATTTCTCCTTTTCTGGATAAAGAAACAAATTCAGACACTTTTTTGTTCGCCAACAGCATGAATTCTTCAATCAGGTGGTTGGAATCTTTGCTTATTTTAAAATAAACCCCGATTGGCTCATTATTTTCATCAAGATTGAATCTTACTTCACTTCTGTCAAAAGTAATGGCTCCTTTTCTGATACGTTCATTACGCATGATTTTGGCAAGCTTGTCCAAAACCAGAATTTCTTCTGCAAGATCTCCTTTTCCTGTTTCTATACGTTCCTGAGCTTCTTCATACGTAAACCTTCTGTCTGAATGGATCACTGTTCTGCCTAACCATTGTTTTTTGATTTCAGCATTATCATTCAGTTCAAAAACTGCTGAAAATGTATATTTATCTTCATGTGGACGAAGAGAACATACATCATTACTTAAAACTTCCGGTAACATAGGGACAACTCTGTCCACAAGATATACAGAAGTAGCCCTTTGATAAGCTTCGTCATCCAAAATAGTTCCTGGAACCACATAATGAGAAACGTCTGCAATATGCACTCCTATTTCCCAGTTTCCGTTTTCCAGTTTTCTTATAGATAGCGCATCATCAAAGTCTTTTGCATCTTTAGGGTCAATGGTAAATGTGCAGATATTACGCATATCCCAACGTTTTGCCACTTCTTCATCAGTAATGCTTCGGTCTATTTTATCCGCATCTCTTTCTACTTCACTTGGAAACTCATAAGGTAATCCGTATTCTGCTAAAATAGAGTGAATTTCAGTTTCATGTTCTCCGGGAGCTCCTAGAACCTGAATGATCTCGCCTTCAGGATTTTTATCTCCCGGTTTCCATTCCGTCATTCTTACAATGACTTTATCACCGTTTTCAGCACCTCCAAAATTGGCTTTCGGAATAAAAATATCGGTATTGATCGTTTTTTTATCACAAACTACAAAACCAAAATCTTTATGATTGATCACCTGAAATGTTCCTACAAATTCTGTTCTGGCTCTTTCCAAAACTTCCAGCACTGAACCTTCCAGCTTTTTACCTTTATAATGATAGGTTATAATTAATACTTTATCTCCCTGTAAGGCATCTTTCACATTTTTAGAATGGATGAAAATATCATCTTCCAATCCTTCTACATTCACGTATGCATTACCGGTTTGGTTGAAATCTATGATACCGGTTAATGTTCCGGCGATTTTAAGATTGACAATATATTTACCTTTTTCTGCTTCTTTTATTTTTTCAGAGGTCTGTAATCTGTGTAAAGCCTGTATAACCAGCTCTCTCTGCCTCGGATTTTTATAATCGATTCCATCTGCGATCTGTTTATAATTGTAGACCTTTGTGGAATTCTCGTTCATAAATCTCAGGATAAGCTTCCCGAGTTCTTTTAATTTATGTTCGTTTTTTTGACTTATATATTTTCTTTTTTTCATTTTTTAGTTATTGTTTGATTCAACTACATCAATTTTCCTTCCATACTTTTTAACAATGGATTCGTCTGTATAAATTTAATAC
>JAFAAJ010000318.1 GCA_023426625.1 Bacteroidota bacterium | reverse complement strand
GTTTCATATTTTTCAGGCTTTATAGTACCGAAAAGCATTCCCAATACTGGCAAAATGGTTCCTAAGGAAGCAATTTGAAATACAGAATACAGCAAGTTGAAGAATAAACTTCCGTAGATGTATTTTTGGTGGGGCTTTGCGAATTTTAGAATTTTAATATATTGGTTCATTCAATCAAAAAATGGGACTAGCAAAATTACGGAAAATTATAAGATAAGACGTTTTTTAATGAGATCTTACTTTACTTAATATGTTCTTTTAAATTCATTTTTGTTACAAATATTTTTGATAAACATTACAATTATAAAAATGAATCCTTTTGGTTTTCTTATCAACAAGCTCAAAAGCGTTCGTTCTAAATAAAAAAACCGTCAAATTGACGGCTTTTGTTTTTATTAAAATTTCACTTTATCATTATATTTCGGAGTAAAGTTTTTCGGAGTCAGTTTTTCTACAGTTTTTGCAAAATTGGTAATGATCTGGGTAAGGTTCTCAAAATCCACAATACTGATGTCGTCATTTTCTCGATGGTAATGAGTTGCTTTTTCCATATTGGCGGTAGAAATGGAATGTGCAATGATCTTCTTCTTTACAAAACTCACATTATCAGATCGGTAAAATAGTTGCTCTGCAGCATACGGATCCGGATTGATCGTTAAACCATTTACGGCATTGGCATTAAACAGCTCATCAAGATCAGAATATTCATCACCGGTCATGAAAACTGCATTTTTCCCGAACTGAGATTCTGTAGCTACCATTTCAAAATTGAAAAGAGCCGTCATTTTATTATAGATCTTATCCAGATTTTTATCTGTGGCAATGGCCTTTGAACCCAACATTCCTTTCTCTTCGCCGTTGAAAGCCATAAAAACCATCGAGAACTCGGGTTCCGTATCTTTAAAATAATCGGCGATTCCTACAAGAGTTGTGATTCCGCTTGCATCGTCATCGGCACCATTATAAATGTTATCGCCACTTTTTTTGCTCATTCCGATATGATCAAAATGCCCTGAAAAGCCTAAATATTTATCACTTTTCCCTTTTTTGATTCCACATACATTATAGGCGGTTTTTTCTTTATAAGTAAATGGAACCAGATAAGAATTTCCGGTACAGTACTCCAGATTGTTTTCTTTGAAAAGCCTTGCAATATATTGAGCTGCATTGTCATTTTCCGGAGTTCCGATTTCGCGCCCCTTCATTTCATCAGAAGCTAAAATAGAGATCACCGTTTTGATTCTGTCAGGAGAAACTTCCTGAGCAAAAGTAAAAGCTGAAAAGAGTGATAAAGTAAGATAAGCCAGTTTTTTCATTGGATAATAGGAGTTTGTTGTTATCAGTCGTTTGTTTTGTAAAAATGTTGCAAATAAAGTAAGAATAATTTAATAAATCTTTGGTTAATTCTATTAAATCCAAAAATGACTTAAAATAATGGTTATGGAAATGAGGTAAATAAAAAAACAGCTCCTAAAAAGAAGCTGTTCTCACTCAAAAAATCGTTGTAAGGCTATCGAAGTCGGTCTACAGATTTTACGAGCCTCTCATCTTTACGGATGTATACATTTGCAATAAGCAAAGCAATCACCGCAATAGATGGGAAAACCGGCTCAATACCCTTCTCAGGAAACTGAATTCCTCCGGATAAGTTTAGTAACCAGTACGCCAATACACCAATCAACAAAGCGTTTATAATTATGCTGATATTATTCAGCAGAATTTGTCTTTTTCTGTTTCTGAAGCTGAATACACTAAGTAATCCAATTATTACCAACACCACAGTCGCAATGTCTATAACAGGTAAACTTTCAATAACGGCAACATCCTGTCCCGTAATGAAAAGGAAAACAGCAGCCAAGACTGCCAGAAACATCCATATAGTTTGTATTCTTTGTAACATCGAATTGTAAATTCCAGGCAAAAATAATATAAATTTTGCACAATTCAAAAATAAGTGTAGATTTGCATTATACAATGTACTTGAAAACAAAAGTCACCGGACTTACTTTTCTTACTCACAATTAATTACATTTTTTACATAAATATGTTTAACATAGAAACGTTAAGGTCAAAATCCGTAACGGAACTGACTAAAATCTTAAAGGATTTGGGCGTTAAAGTTGCAAGAAACAGCAATGAAAATGACAAAATCTTTGCAATTCTTGACTTTCAGGCTTCCAATCCCAAAGTCGCCAAAGATTATTTCAACGCCACAGAAGCCAGTGTAACTGCTGAAGAGAAACCGGCGGAGAAACCTGCAAAAGCGCCTGCTAAAAAGGCTGCAACGAAAAAAGAGCCAAAACAAAAACCACAGGCAAAAGCTCCCGCAGAAGCAACAACAGAAGAGAAAACTGTAGAAAAGGAAATCGTTGCCGAAGAGCCGAAACCGGAAATTAAAGCTGAACAAACTGAAGAGGCTTCATCAACAGCAGCTCCGGCCAAGAAAAAAAGAAAAAGAGTATCTGGTAATACAAATGCAGAAACTCAGGAAAGGACAGAAGCTCCTAAAAATACAGAACCTCAAGAGTCTGCTCCCGCAGAAGAAAAGCCAAACCACCCTCAACAACATCAGGCTAAACCTCAAAAAGGACACAACAATCCGCAACACAACAACGGAAATCCCAATAAGAACCAAAACCAGAATCCTAACCAAAACCGACAAGCTGAAAAGCAGGAGGAAACTGAACAGAAAAAAGAGTTCAATTTCGACGGAATGGTAAGTATAGAAGGAGTATTGGAAATCTTACCTGATAACTACGGATTCCTGCGTTCATCAGACTTTAGCTATATTTCTTCTCCGGATGATGTGTATGTATCAACTGCACAGATCAGAAACTTCGGACTTAAAACAGGAGATACCGTTAAAGGTATCGTAAGGTTGCCGAAAGAAGGAGAAAAATATTTTTCATTATTAAGACCTACTGAAGTTAATGGACGTGATCTTGCCTTCATTAAGGATCGTGTTGCTTTTGAATATTTAACCCCTCTTTTCCCGGAAGAGAAATTTAATCTTGCAGGAAAAGGGTCTACAGTATCTACAAGAGTTGTGGATCTTTTTGCTCCGATCGGTAAAGGTCAGAGAGCAATGATTGTCGCTCAGCCGAAAACAGGTAAAACCATGTTGCTGAAAGATATTGCCAATTCTATAGCTGCTAATCACCCTGAAGTTTATATGATGGTACTTTTGATAGACGAACGTCCTGAAGAAGTTACCGATATGGAAAGAAGTGTAAATGCAGAAGTTATAGCTTCAACATTTGATGAAGCAGCTGAAAAACACGTTAAAGTAGCTAACCTGGTTTTGGCGAAAGCTCAGAGAATGGTGGAATGTGGTCATGATGTGGTTATTTTACTGGATTCAATTACAAGATTGGCAAGAGCCTATAATACCGTGACTCCGGCTTCCGGTAAGGTTCTTTCCGGTGGGGTTGATGCAAATGCGCTTCACAAACCGAAAAGATTCTTCGGTGCGGCAAGGAAAATCGAAGGAGGAGGTTCTTTAACGATCATTGCAACCGCACTTATTGATACAGGCTCTAAAATGGACGAGGTTATCTTTGAGGAATTCAAAGGAACAGGTAACATGGAACTTCAGTTGGATAGAAAAATTGCCAACAGAAGAATTTATCCGGCTATTGATTTAGTTGCATCCAGCACACGTAGAGATGATCTGCTTCTTGATGAAGTTACTTCCCAGAGAATGTGGATCTTAAGAAAATATCTTTCTGAGATGAATCCTGTGGAGGCAATGGAATTTGTAGATAAGAACATCAAAGGAACTTTGAACAATGAAGAATTCCTGATGTCTATGAACAAATAATAATTTAGATGTTAAATAGTAAAAAGCATGATTATTTTTAATCGTGCTTTTTTGTTGGAATCTAGTTGGTGGAAACTTCCGTCTTTTAACTTATCTAATTTTATCAAAACCTAACCTGTTCTTAATCAATATATCAATGTTAAAGATTTATTAAAGTAATCTGCAATATTTGATTATAGCTTAAATATTGGCTAAATTTGACTATTAACATTAAAACTTTAAAATTATGTCATTTGAATTACCAAAACTAGGATATGCCTATGATGCGCTGGAGCCTACAATTGATGCAAGAACTATGGAAATTCACCATACAAAGCACCACCAGGCTTATATAGATAATTTAAACAAAGCTGTTGAAGGTACAGACCTAGCTGGGAAAACTATAGAAGAAATATGCCAGACAGGTACGGATAAACCTGCTGTAAGAAACAATGGGGGAGGACATTTCAATCACTCATTATTCTGGGAAATTTTAACTCCGGGAGGAAGCAAAGAGCCTGTAGGAAATGTAAAAGCTGCTATTGAAAACTATGGTGGTTTTGAAAAATTCAAGACAGATTTTTCTGAAGCCGCTAAAACAAGATTCGGATCAGGATGGGCTTGGCTGGTAAAAAATGCTGACGGTTCCGTGAGTGTTTCTTCAACTCCAAATCAGGACAATCCATTAATGCCTGTTGCAGATGTTAAAGGAATTCCGGTTTTAGGATTGGATGTTTGGGAGCATGCTTATTATTTAAACTACCAAAACAGAAGACCTGATTATGTAGCTGCATTCTTTGAGGTGGTAAACTGGGATAAAGTAGAGGAATTATTTAATAAATAAAATCATAATAAAGCCGGCGGCTCAGAAATTCTGAGCCGCCGAATTTATTTTATAACCATGAAAATGTTTGTTCAGATTATAAGATTAATTGCTATACTGGCATTTTTACTTTTTCTGTTCTTTAAGTTTTTTAGCTTTAACGGAAACTTGGAAAATATTTTTTCACTGATAGCAATCGGCTGTTTTGCGGTATTGGTCACTGT
>JAFAAJ010000316.1 GCA_023426625.1 Bacteroidota bacterium | reverse complement strand
AACAAGTTCAACCCTTCGATTCCGGACCTTATCTTTTTCCGTAAGTTCAGGATAGATCGCAGGATTAAGATGTCCAAGTCCTTTCGTTCTTATACGGGAAGATTCGATTCCGTGCTTTTCCAGATATTCCTTGATTGCATTGGCTCTTGTCCAGGAAAGATTATAAGTTCCAAGATCAATATCTTCCCCATCAAAATTTTCATAATCACAACAAATATGTCCCTGTAACTCCACTTCCATTGTTGGATTTTCTTTCAGTATTTTCAAAAGCCGGGAAAGCTGTGATTCACCATTAGGAAGCCATACGTGACGATTCCCAATAAAATTAACATCCGGTAACGCGAAGGTATCATTTACTTTCATTTGGGCAATTTTGGTATTGAAAAAGCTTGGAAGCATTCTCTTTATCACTTTCATTCCGGGAAGAAATTTTTGTTCTATAAATATATCTACTCTCCTGTTCTTCCCACGCAGCTCTTCCGTAGTATTGTCATTGATTTGCTTCTCCTCACCTAATCCAATTGAAGTTACCAGTTTAATATTATTCCCGATCTTTGCCTGCAAATATTGCGTTACGGCATTTGCACGGTTTTCAGATAGTATTTTGTTGTATTCGGAACTGCCCGAGATATCACAATTTCCGTAAATCCTGAACTTCAGTTCAGTTTTTAACTGACTTAAACTATCCAGTTTCTTTTTAGAAACAGGAGTCAGTGCATAACTATCATGCTCAAAATAAATGGAAGTGAGCATTTGCGCGTTGATATTAACAAGACAAATAAGCAAAATGAACACAAAAAAGGTTCTCATCAGTTTTAGGTTTTTATAAACAACGGAATTTTGAATTTATTGTCATTATAATGGCTAAAAAAACAAAACGCTTACAATCTTTTTCTTAAATTATGAAAGATCGCATTGAGAACAGCAATAATCAGCTGCATAAATACAATAACAATAAGAGCAACAATAAAACCCGGAATTAATAAAATAGGCCCAACAACAATCCACCCTGTTTCGTAAATCGCAACAAAGATCCCGATTGTGATTGCAGCAATAATTAAAAAGATCACGGGCATCACCCACCAATCCTTAATTTCGGAATAAGAAACATCATAAAGGAGATAGCCTGTTTTTTTTCCATACTGTATTTCTAAAAAAGGCTTCCTTTCTGCCGTTATCATTATTGGGTCACCTTTAGCTAAAACAGTTTTAGAAACATCTACAGTATTCTTATCAAAATATAAATTGACATATTTCTCTTTATTACCTCCTTCATAAACCCTTCTCATCGGAATTTCTTCCAAGCTTTTATCCTCATTCTGAGTGGCCGAAAATACCTCTGCAAATTCGCTACCCCTTCCATCTTTGGATTCAAAAAATAAAACAGTACAGGAATCATCAGAAAGCTTTGCTTCTCTTATAATGTACATCTTGGAAAAATCTTTCTTAATATATGCTTTCTTGGCATCTATATAGATCTCCATCCAATTGATTCCATTTCTTCTTTTTTCACGATTGAACTCCACAATTTGTCCTTCACTCAAAAAATTAGAAGTTTTGGAACTTTCATCATGATCGGAATATACAGCCACCGTCTGATGGATCTTAATTTGTCTGGGCATTTAATTTCAGTTTTATGTTATTAATTTTCCCGAATATACAAATTATTAATATTCAGCAAATAAAAAAAGGTTATCCGAAGACAACCTTTATATTACTCAATAAACAAGAGTTTTAAACCAGTTTCATTAAAAGATTTTCATCAATCTTTTCAACTTTTACCAAGTTGTTTTTAGTTAAATTCTTGGAAGCTTTATCCCATTTTTTTCCTGAAAGCTGACTTCTTTCTTTCACTTCAGCCAAACTGAATGGTTCTTCCTGAGAATTAAGAATCTCAAGGATTACTTTTTCATCTTCACCTAATTCAATCTGCGGAACCGCTTTCTCCGGTCTCATTTGAGGGAAGAATAATACCTCTTGGATAGATGCATTGTTGGTAAGGAACATAATTAATCTGTCCATACCGATTCCCAGTCCTGAAGTTGGCGGCATTCCGTATTCCAACGCTCTTAAGAAATCTTCATCAATGAATTGTCCTGCTTCATCATCTCCTTTTTCAGATAGTCTCAACTGTTCTTCAAAACGCTCTCTCTGATCGATCGGGTCATTCAGCTCGGAATAAGCATTGGCAATCTCTTTACCACAAACCATTAGCTCGAAACGCTCTGTCAAACCTTCTTTGCTTCTGTGTTTTTTCGTTAGCGGAGACATTTCAACCGGATAATCTGTAATGAAGGTCGGCTGAATGAAGTTTCCTTCACATTTTTCTCCGAAGATCTCATCGATCAGCTTACCTTTACCCATCGTTTCATTCACTTCAATTCCGATAGATTTTGCGAAATCAAATAATTCCTGCTCAGATTTACCTGTAATATCATATCCTGTGAATTTCAAAATAGCATCCGTCATGGAAATTCTTTCATAAGGAGCCTTGAAATCAATTTCATGTTCCCCGAAAGTAGCTTTTGTAGTTCCATTTACCTGAATAGCACAGAATTCCAAAAGTTTCTCTGTGAAATTCATCATCCAGTTATAGTCCTTATAAGCCACATAGATCTCCATTGCCGTAAATTCCGGATTATGTGTTCTGTCCATCCCTTCGTTTCTGAAGTTTTTCGAGAACTCATATACTCCGTCGAATCCTCCAACAATCAGTCTTTTCAGATATAATTCATTGGCAATTCTTAAATATAATGGGATATCTAAAGCATTATGATGCGTAATGAACGGTCTCGCAGCTGCTCCTCCCGGAATTGACTGAAGAATCGGGGTCTCCACCTCGAAGTATCCTGCTTCATTAAAGAAAGTTCTCATCGCATTGAACAATTTTGTTCTTTTCACGAAAATCTCCTTCACTTGCGGATTCACGGTTAAATCTACATAACGCTGTCTGTATCTTAGTTCCGGATCATTGAACGCATCATGCACAACCCCATTTTCATCGGTTTTCGCCTGAGGAAGCGGACGTAAAGATTTGGTTAAAAGAGTAAAATTCTTTACCAAAACTGTCTTTTCTCCTACCTGAGTAGTAAACAATTCCCCTTCTATCCCGATAATATCACCGATATCTAAAAGATGCTTATATACTTCATTGTACAAGGTTTTATCTTCACCTGTACAGATTTCATCTCTGTTAAAATATACCTGGATCTTACC
>JAFAAJ010000306.1 GCA_023426625.1 Bacteroidota bacterium | reverse complement strand
AAGCTTTTTCTTCTGCATTTCCGTTTTTGAAATATTCACGCACCATTAAAATTCCCGTGGTAAGAAATGCCGTTTCCACAAGATCTCCTCCGTTGTCTTTTTTCCCAAAAGGAACTGTTTTTCCTGTTTCTCCATTGATCCAGTGTGACCATGCTCCTTTATGACGGTCTGCTTTCGCCAGGAAATCCATCATGGTGGTTAATCTTTTTACTGCTTCTTTTCTGGGGACGAAACCTCTTTCTACTCCCACCAAAACCGTAGCCAAACCAAATCCCGATCCTCCGGTAGTTACTACATGTTTATCGTTTTCAGGATATATATCATCCTCATGATAACGTTCTCTTCCCAGCAGCGAATTAGGTTCTGCATAATCCCAGAAGTATTTCAAAGCATCTTTCTGAACTCTGTCCATCAATTGTTCATCAGTGATGTTTGCTTTAACTATTTTTCCCTGTGTAGCTTCCTGTTTAGAAGTTTGGGAGTTTTTACAGGAATATGTAAAAAATAATACTGCTACTCCAACTGATACTATAATCCTTTTCATTTTTATTTTCTTTTAAAATCCGTATTGTGTGGAATGAAATCCTAATTTTATTAAACCTTGTCTAATATCCGGAGCATTCATAAATAACTGCCATAAAAACTTTGATTTATGATTCTCGATCATCGGCGCAATGGTTCCCTGATCTATAGCCAGATACTTTGGAGTCACCCAGTTATAATGCGCCGAATAAGCATCATAAGGTCCTGCTACCCCAACGTATTTGTTATAATTTTCATTGTATAAATATCTCAGCATGTTCATACTTTCTACAGGGGTATATGGCATGCTTGAAAGTGCCGCTGTAGGGGAAATCACACCTAAATCATTATTAGGCTGATGTGCGGAATATCCTGTTGTACCATCTGTATTTCTTGAATAGCTCGCTGTAAGTCCCCAACTTTTCGAGTTGTACCCCTGCCATCCTTTTGGATTTGTAATGCAGTATTGATACATGATTTTCGCATGATTGGTCGTTGCCTCTCCATAGTTTACATATTCATCAGACAAACCTCTCGGATCCAGTCCTAAGAATGAGTAATGTGAGAAAAACATCGGCCCTACTGTTCCAACCGCTCCATTATGATTAACAATAAGTGGAATCCCATATTGTGTACCCATACTCTTGATGTTTCCATTTCTTGCCCATCCCTGCTGGTAAACAGATTTATTGATGGTATGGGTAGGTGAAGCCGCTGCTAAAACATAAGTGATCAACGTTTCATCATACCCTCTAACTTCATGAGCAATCTGAAATTCATAGTCAGGTGACCAGTGCCAATACAATACATTCTCTCCTTTGGTGTACCAGTTCCATTCAATTCCTTTCCAAAGTGCGTCTGCTTTTTGGGAAAGCGCAAGTTCTGCAGCATCTGTAGAGTTTTTAAAATATTCTCTTACACAAATAAGACCCTGTGCCAGAAATGCCGTCTCCACCAGATCTCCTCCATTATCCAACTGACTGAACGGAATCACCTGCCCTGTCACCCCATTGATCCAATGTGACCAAGCTCCATGAAATCTTTCCGCATTTTGAAGAAAGTTCAGCGATGTTGTTAACCTTGAAACGGCCTCAGGTTTTGAAATATATCCATTTTTAATACCTACTAAGATGGTCATAAGTCCAAAACCGGATCCTCCTGTTGACACAACCGAAGCATCCTGTCCCGGATTATCTGTATGGTATCTTTCTCTGGCTAATTTCGAGTTTGATTCTGCATAGTCCCAAAAGTATTTCAGCGCATCTTTCTGAACCATTTCTATTAATTGAGTATCGGAGTAGGAAGGAATAATTGGTGTAGTAGAAATATCATTTGCCTCACTATCAGAAGAACAACTGCCACATGAAAATATGGCAGTTGTTATTAATATAATAGTCTTTTTATGCATTAACTATTTTTTTTTGGTGAACATTCTGAAGCATTTAATAATTGCTTCTTATGAGCTTAATTTTTTACTGCATTAAAGCCTGAATTTCAGATTGAGTAAGTTCTTTTTCAAAAACTCTCAACTCATCTATTAAACTCAAATCAGATTTATGACTCCAATAAACAAAGGATGGGGCACCCGAACCTACAACCATAGTATTACTTGTTGAAAAATCAAAGGAACTTGTATATGTAGCTGTATTTTGTAAAACTCCATTGAAATATATTTTTGATGTTGTAGGTGAAACAGTGACAGCAATATGTACCCAATTGCCATCTACATTTAATTCACCTCCGTCATTCCAAGATTCTCCATTTCCAATTCCTAAATTTAATTTCACTCTTTGTTTAGAACCGCTTGCTTCTCTAAAAATTCTTAAACCTTGATTTCTGTTTTCATCCGAATTATTATCATTATCATTGATTGTGATAATCCCTGAACGATCAGGTGAAGCATTTACTTTATACCAAAAAGCAAAACTAATCCCATTTGCACTATACAATCCTTTTAATGGATATGAAATATAAGAATCAGTTGCACCATTAAATGAGGAATTTCCCACTTTAGGGTCTCCAAGCGAAGGATTACCAACTTTTAATGCCGGAGCACCTGAAATTGAATTTAAATAATATTTATTTTCAAATGCCACATATAGTTTTTCTCCATCTTTAGGTGTATAATTTCCTGTGTCTGAAGGAAAATCCCCCAATTCGGGTCTATCCATATCCTGACAACTCCAAAATAAAGCCGCCAAAGACAACACTCCTACAAATTTTAAAATATTCTTTTTCATTTTAATTAATAATTAGGATTTTGAACTAAAACTCCTCCAGCCTGATCAATAGCAGTTTGAGGAATAGGGTAATATTTATTTTTATCTTGATAACCTAATGGCCCTAAAACAGATACAGCATCTCCCCATCTTACAAGATCATAAAATCTTTCACCTTCCATACCAAACTCTACTCGTCTTTCCTGTTTTATAGCAGCCATTGTGGCAGTAATATTCCCTAATCCTGCTCTTGTTCTTACCATATTTAAATATGTATTTGCCTTAGAAGTGTTGCCCATTTGGACAGCAGCCTCAGCAGCAATTAACAAAACATCTGCATAGCGCAACACCTTAATATTTGTCCAGTGATTTTTATTTTGCCCCTCTGCTATTCGTCTAGCCGGAACAGTATAAGCTTTTTTATTCCAATACTTCTGGGATAATCCTGTTGGAAGTGTATTACCAAATCCATCATCAGTACCTTCTTCTAAAATAGTTGCTGCTTTTCTTTTGTCTCCGGGTTCATATGCATTAATAAGATTATTAGTAGGAACATTAAATCCCCATCCTAAATCCCAAACTCCGGCTCCTCTAATTCCCTGTGATTCCCAATAATTGTTGCTATAATTAACACCAGCCAATCTTGCAAATTGAATTTCCCAAATTGATTCTGTACCATTATCTGCTTCGTCAAAGAAAAGTTTATCATAATTAGGATTCAGAGAGTAAACACCTGAGTTAATCACTTCTTCCGCCCATTGTAGAGCTTCTGTCCAATTTCCTTGGTAAAGCGCAAGCTTAGCTAAGTAAGATTTTGCCATACCGCTTGTAGCTCTACCTTCCTGACCCGGCCAGCTTAATGGCAATATTGCGGCAGCTGCAACTAAATCAGCCTTTATCTGTACATCTACTTCTGCAATAGTTGATTTGGCTTTAATTGCATCTTGTGGCTTTTCAACCGGATTTGTTATTATAGGTATCTCTCCATAGTCCCTTCTTAGTTCAAAGTACAAAAATCCTCTAACAGCCTGAGCTTCTGCTCTATTGATTAAACTTCCATTATCTGTTAAACTTTCTGACTTTTTTATGATAGAATTACAATCATAAATAACATTATAATGGCCGGACCAGTTATCGTTTGCTTCTCCTTTTACCTTAGAATACTGATATCCATCCATAATCGTTCCCATTTCAGCAGCATCGTTGGGTATACTCCCCTTAGCAGCATCATCTGATCTGATGCTCTGAAACCAATATCTTGTCCAATTGGAAATCCCAGCTTGTGTTCTTAACTTTGCATACACTCCATATACTTCTGCTTGAAGTCCTCCTTCAGTAAGATCACCTGCTGTAGATTGACCTAATGGCTTCCTATCCAAGAAATCATCCCCACAAGATGTAATAGTAAAGAGAGAGATAATCCCTAATATTATATAAGTCTTTTTCATTTATTTCATTTTTAAAATTAGAATGTTATATTAACTCCCATTGTTGTAATTATTGGAAGAGGATATCCTCCTCCATCAACACCAAACTCAACAGGACTTCCTCCAGCCTCAGGTGTAAATCCTGAATTATGCCCCCAAGTAAACAGGTTTTGGGCATTAACAAAAAGTTTTAATGATCTTATTTTGAAATTTTCCAGAATTCCTTTCTCAAAATTATAACCTATTTGAACATTACGTAGTCTAAGGTAACTACCATCTTCGATCATATAGGTAGAATTTAGCTTGTTATAACCAGACGCATCATTTAATTGAGGTTCCCAATTTGATGTTCCAGGACCATTCCAACGATCTAATCTAGCTGTTCTATAATTAAACTGTGCGAACGTGCTTCCATTTCCCCAGTTTCGCCATACTTCATTTCCATAAACCCCTTGAAAATCTGCACTAAAACTAAAGTTCTTGTAATCAAAGTTCAAGTAAAAGGCATAAGTAAAATCAGGAGTAGGATTTCCAATAATTGTCCTGTCCTGTTCATCAATTTTACCATCCCCATTCATATCCTTGAACTTTAAATCACCCGGACCGTAAGTTCCTAAACTACTTGCCGGAGAATTAATTATATCTGCATAAGACTGATAAACTCCATCAACTGTATATCCATAGAAAGAACCAATAGGATCTCCTGCTCTTGTAATAGAAGGTCCTGAGAAAATTTCATACCCATCCTCATACACAGATAATACTTTATTTTTTATTGTTGTAAGATTACCTCCAATAGCATAGCGGATGTTTTCTCCAATTCTATCATTCCAATCTAATCTGAATTCAAAGCCTTTATTTTCAATTTCTCCCGCATTATCAAAAAAGTCCTGAGTATCAGTTTCCACGTACACTAATAAATCTTTAGTTCTTTTAGTATAATAGTTACCTTCAAAACTTAATCTTCTATTTAAAGTTGAAAATTCCAATCCTCCTTCATATGTATATACTTCTTCCCATTTCAAATTAGGATTAGCTACATAGGCAAGAGTTGATGCCGGATAAAAGACTTTTGGTACACCTAGAATTGTTCCACTTCCTGCAACATATCCTGGATAGTTTGGATATCTAACAGGTGCATACTCATTTCCAAGTTTACCCGCTGATCCTTTTAGTTTTAGGTAATTAAAAACTTTTTGATCTCCCATAAAACTTTCCTTGGAAACTTCCCAAGCTGCCCCCAATGCCCAGAAATTCTGATACTGATTAGGATTATCACTACTAAAGGCTGAAGATCCATCTCTACGGAAAGAAGCATTCAACATATACTTTCCTCCATAATTATATAATAATCTTCCAAAATAAGAAACATTAGCTTTATCCCAAGGGAATGTATTTGTTTTTTGTAAGGTTGCCGGGTCTGCAAAAGAATTATTAATATACCAGAATCGTCTATCCCAAGGTATCGCTTGTCCTGTTGCCGATTGATTAATTCTTAATTCAACTTCATTATTTTTCTCATCAATCGTTTCAAAGCCAACCATTGCCGTTACATTATGATTTCCAAATTTATTATCATAAGTAAGTAAATGATTTTGCTGGAACTTTCTATAATCAGTATTTGACTCCCGAACGCTGGTAAGGTTTATCCCTGAAAATTTAGTTATAGCCCCTGTTTCAGGCACATAAACATCAAATACCGGATAGTACTGTCTTTGTTTGTTAAACTCAAAATTACCCAAGAAAGTAGATCTGAAAGTGAAGTTTTTCAAAAACTTTATTTCCCCATAAATATTTCCTATTAAGTTATGTCTCTTAGAAATTAATGTTCCGTCCTTAGCCTGAGTTTCAATTAACAAATTCCCCAACTGAGCAGCTCCCATATCATTAGGTAACTGATTGTACAGACCTAATTCATCATTATATGGATCAGCAAGAGGAGTAGTATTTATAGCAGCACCATACCCTAAAGTCCTTGGAAGATTATATTGTAATGCACTTAAATTAACTCCGATTTTAATATTATCATTAATTTTAAATTCGTCATTAAGGTTTAAGGTGATTTTTCGTTGAGATTCACTTTTAATGATACCTTCTTCATATAAATAACCTAAACCTAAATAAAATTTATTCTTTTCAGATCCTACATTGAAACTTATATTATTATTTGAAATAGGTGCTCCATTATTAGTTATAAGATCGATCCAATCAGTATTAGCATTAAAAACATTATAATACTGATAAGGCGCAAACCCCTGATTCATTCTCTGCTCGTCATATAGCATTCTGAATTGTTCTCCATTGGTAAGTTCAGGCTTATTTCCTAAAAACTTGGCCCCATAAGAAGAATTAAAATTAATGACCGTTCCGTTTCTTCCTTTTTTAGTAGTTACAATGATAACACCGTTCGCCCCTTTATTACCAAAAATAGCTAAAGATGAAGCATCTTTCAAAACTTCCATTGATTCTATATCATTAGGGTTGACGAAGTCCAGGTTGTCCGCAAAAATACCATCTACCACATATAGAGGTTTTGCATTATATCTACTGACAGTACCTCTAATTCTAACATCCGGTGTTCCTCCTAATTGTCCCTGATTAACAACAGATAACCCGGCGACTTTTCCTTGTAGAGAAGCAACTGGATTAGCATTAGGCTTATCTGCAACATCGGAACCTGAAACCTTTGTTATTGATCCCGTAAGATCCCTCTTTTTAGCGGTACCATATCCGATCATCACTACCTCTTCAATTTTCTGTTCCTTAGCAACAGTGTCTTGTGGAGTAGTCTGCGCATTGACATTCATACCAAAGTATAAAACGGCAATGAGACATGAATACTTTAAATCACTTTGTTTCATATAGTTTATATTTATTTTGTACAATCAAAAGCTTTAAAAAATGCACCAGTTTTGCTCCTAGTACACTCACTGTCTTCTTATTCTCAAAAAAAGACATTATCAAATTTATAAAAATATCTTTAACAATGTTAAATTATCTTAATTTTTTTAAAAACTATTATATAGTGTCTGATCGATAAATAAAAATAAAAGCGACATTCTACAGATAACTTAACTCTAATTTTGCTGTATAGATTATCCTCTTTAAATTTGGCTCAGATTTTGAGAAGTATAAAAGAGAAAATTTTATAAATGAAAAAATATATCATTGCTGCTTTTCTGGTTATCGGAACCGGAGCAGTCATCAATACCACCATGCAGTCCTGTACAACTCTGGCAACTTCTGATCTGGGATTATCCGTGATCAAAAGACTTCTGCTGAACGGTATCGATAAAGGGTTGGGAATTTACAGCAACAAGGATGCATTCCTACAGAATAATTTAGTGGACAGAGCCTTACCGAAACAGCTAAGAGACATCAACTCTGTATTGGAGAAAGTAGCACCTTTGTTAGTAGCAAAAGAAAGAGATTATATTGCTCAGGCTGCTTCTTATACGGTAAATATTTCCAGACCTATTTTAGAAGGTGCAGTAAACAGTCTCAACGCTCAGGACGTAACAAGAATTATTCAGGGGACCACCGCCACACAGATCCTGAAAGAAAAAACTTCACAGCAGTTAGTGGCTGCCATAGCTCCGAAGGTTGATGAAAAACTGAATCAATATGGGATCGTAAAATCGATCAACACGGCTTTATCGGGCAGCAATTTATTAGGAAGCTTATTTGGAAACAGCAGTTCGGTGAATGCAGGAGGATTAAGCCAGCTTGCTTCGGAACAGATGGTAAACGGCTTGTTCAACATCATTGAAGATTACGAACATCAAAACTCCAAAGCGCTTTTAGGACCGCTTGGAAAATAGATGAATTTTCGTTATATTTATATAGTATTATTAATTTGTAGATGGATATATTACAAGGAAACCAACATGCAAGTCCTGAAGATTTTTATAATTCTTTAAGGGCTAAACTGGAGGATCATCATGATTTTCCGGAAGATTATTTATTTAAATTCATTATACCTACAGATCAGGCTAAACTAACAGAGATTTACCGGGTTTTTGACGGTATAAAGTTTACGCTGGGAAACCGTGAAAGTAAAAATGGTAAATATACAGCCTGTAATATCAATGCATTTGTACTGGATGCAGATCAGGTCGTATTTATTTATAAAGAAGTAGCCAAAATAGAAGGGGTTATACTTCTTTAACAACAAAAATCCAGCTTTAAAGCTGGATTTTTGTTTATTATTTTAATGTCAATTATTTCTCAATAAAAAATTTCACGTTCTCAATCGGTCTTCCCAACATTGCCACAGAACCTTTGATGAGGATCGGTCTTTGGATCAGAGAAGGATTTTCGGATAAAATTTTAATCCATTCTTCTTCCGAATAGTTTTTATCGGCAAAATTCTCCAAATACAATTTCTCTGTCTTGCGAATGATGTGAAAAACACTCTGATTAAGTTTTTTCAATACCGTTCTGATCTCTAAAGTACTTAGCGGATCATCTATAATATTAATGATCTCAAACGGAACGCCGTTCTCATCCAAATACTCCAATACTGCATTTGATTTTGAGCAGCTACCATTATGTAAAACCTTCACTAACATTTGGATTATTTTTAAATTAAACCTTCTTTCTAACAAATTTAGGGAGAAGTCGGGTTATAAATGTCTTAATTTATGATAATTAATTGTTAAAACAAACCATTCAGTTCTGCTTCTATCTTCTCAAGGATAAAACCGAAATCTTCAGGTTTTTCAACAAAATCAAGATCATCCACTTCTATAACGAGAAGTTTTCCCTCAGTATAGTTGGAAATCCATTTTTCGTATTTCTGATTAAGCTTGGAAAGATATTCTATGCTGATGGAGGTTTCATATTCTCTTCCTCTTTTATAAATCTTTTTTACCAGATTAGGAACATCGGATTTTAAATAGATCAAAAGGTCCGGTGCTGAAACAAAAGATTTCATCAAACTGAAAACAGATGCGTAATTATTATAATCCCTGTTCGACAGCAATCCCATATCATTGAGGTTCTCAGCAAAAATATGAGCATCTTCATAGATCGTACGGTCCTGAATGATATTTTTTCCGCTTTCTCTTATCTCTTTCACCTGTCGGAACCTGCTTCCGAGGAAATAGATCTGTAATGCAAAACTCCACTTGCTCATGTCTGCATAAAAATCTTCCAAATATGGATTATGATCTACGTCTTCAAACTGTGCATCCCATCCGTAATGTTTAGCAAGCATTGTCGTTAAAGTGGTCTTCCCTGCTCCAATATTTCCTGTAACCGCAATATGCATATATTTTCCCTTAATGTTTTACTGATGATAGGCCTAAACACCGACAGACTGGACTCCATCTTCTATCAGTTGTTCCAGCGTATTTTCAGCTGACTTTTCTCCTGAGATTTCCATAGATTCAACGGATTTTTCCGTTGGCTGTTCTACCGGTAATTCCTGATGTTTTTCCGCAGATTCCTGTTCTGTTTGTTGTTCGGTTCCCTTGTTATTTTCAAGGCTGTAAAGATAAAGTTTGTTGGCTTTGATTTCAAAAAAAGAAAGGGTGTTTTTATCCACAATTTGTGCTTCCGGATCTTCAAAAATTTTAACCAATTCTTTTTCCGGAATATATTTCAATATTGAATTATTGGTAATCACTAAAATAAATTCGTTTTCCCGTCTGAAACGCCTTCCCTTTTCTACCGGAGCTTCAAATAATTTTTCAAATTTAAGATTATAAACAATGAACTGTTTGCGGGTTAAAACATATACTTTATTTTCAAAAACCAAAAGATCGATGAGATCATCAAAACTCATATTAAAAGGATATGAATTGATGATGGTTTCATTTCTGAAATTGTACTGGATCAGCCTTTTTGAGCTTTCATCCAACAGCCACAGCTGTTGTAAATCTTCCGCATAAACTTCTTTTATAAATGCAAATTTCTGTCTGAAATCCACTTTTTGAATTTCATTGAGATTTTGGTCTACAAATTTTAGTTCCTGAGCATTTTCAGAGAATAAAGGAACACTTAAAGGATTTTGAACACTCTGTATCTGAAAAGGAACCGTGAACATTAGCTTCCCGATCTGCTTTCCCAGAGAATCATATTTGGTAAAACTGAAATCTTTGTTTTTGTAGATATACAGGTTTCCGTAATCATCGGCAAACATATCTCCGGCTTCCTTAAGCTTCAGCGTATCTAAAGGAAGGCTCTTCTGTGCGGACAATGTACAGAAAACAAAGAGCAGTATGAGGTATAGAATTTTCAATGTTTTTTACTAAGATAGCGTTCCCAAAAGGAACGCTACCAATTTACATACTTTTTTTATATCAGATGAGATCAGTGGATTTTTTTCATTGCTTTACCGCTACCTCATAAATTTTAGACCAGTTTTTTCCTGTAATCAGCATATTTTCACCTTTAAATGCAATTCCGTTCAGGACATCATCGCTTCCTTTGGTATTTTGCTTGGCAATCTCTGTGAAGTCAAATTTTCCGACAACTTCTCCGTTTTTAGGGTTGATCTTTAAAATAATTGGCTTCTGCCATACATTGGCATATATAAATCCGTTATGATATTCCAGTTCATTCAATTGGTCATAAGCCTGCGAACTTCCAGCCACAGCGATATGCTTAATCAGTTTTGAAGGATCGTTCGGATCAAGGAAATACAATAATTTGCTTCCGTCTGAAGCGATGAGGTTTTTACCGTCATACGTCAATCCCCATCCTTCTCCCAACACATTCGGATATGCAAATTCTGATAATAATTTTAAAGAACTTTTATCATAGATATAGCCTTTTTTACTCTGCCATGTCAACTGATACACCTTATCTCCTACAATGGTGCTTCCTTCAGAAAAATCTTCCTGTGCCTGTTTGGTTGCAGCAAGCGGAGTTGTTGTTC
>JAFAAJ010000299.1 GCA_023426625.1 Bacteroidota bacterium | reverse complement strand
TGATACACAAGATCCGTCCTGTTTTAAGGTTGTTATAATCTGAATACTGTCCAGGATTTGCCTGATACAATGCGTTGTCCTTATTATAAAGGTTCATCCCGATCAATCCGCAGATAACCCCTATAATTCCGTTACAACAGCAGCTTCCTAAGACAGCTACTATTCCAAGTACTAATACCGTTGTTGCGTTTGGTAATTTTTGATTCATAGTTTAATTTTTAATGTATGTTTAAGTAAAAATGTTTATAAAAATAGGAAAATACCATAATAATTGAATTAACAATGGCTAAAAAAACTATGATTTTCCCATAACTTCTTTTTTTATCGATAAAGCTGAGTCCTATAGTAAACAAAAACAGCAGTAAAGTATAGACTGCCGGAAACATTTGAAAAGCCTCTGAAAATTTACCTTCAAAAACCAGCAGAATCGCTCTTTGAGTACCACAGCCAAAACATTCTATTCCTAAGAATTTTTTACTTGGACAGGGCAACATGAAGTCTTCGATTTTCATACTTTTATTTTCAAATATCCTATAAAATTAAGAAGAAATTTTTGCTCGTAAGTATTGATGTGGAAAAAAGCATTCTTCTTTCATCTGAAATGCTCCCTGAATGGCAATATAAGGATTTCTCAGGATTTCCCTTGCTACGAAAATAAGATCGGCTTCCTCTTTTTGCAGGATCCCTTCCGCCTGATCCACACTTGTAATTAATCCTACCGCTCCTGTTTTCACGTCAGCTTCATTTCTGATTTGAGAAGAAAACGGAACCTGATATCCATCAAAGACCGAAATTTTAGCTCCATGAATATTCCCACCACTGGAAACATCCACTAAGTCTATATTATGTTTTTTCAGTTCTTTTGCAAGTTCAACACTGTCTTGAATATTCCAGCCATTTTCTGCATATTCCGTTCCTGAAATCCTTACAAAAAGCGCTGTATTTTCGTTCAGTTCTTCATTTACGGCATCTACAATTTCCAGTAAAAAACGAATTCTGTTCTCAAAGCTTCCGCCATATTCATCTGTTCTGATATTGGAAAGCGGTGATAAAAACTGATGGATCAGATATCCGTGCGCACCATGGATTTCAATTACATCAAAACCTGCATCTACTGCTCTTTTTGCTGCATCTTTAAAGTTTTGAACTAAACTTCTGATCTCTTCTACCGTCAATACATGCGGGATTCTTTCATTCGGATGATATGGAATGGGACTTGGCGCTATGGTTTCCCAACCTTCTTCGATTGGGATCTGGATGTTATTCCATGTAGATCCTTTTCTTCCTGCATGTGCCAATTGGATCCCTATTTTACTTTCGGAGTTTTCATGTATGAATTGTACAATCTTTTGCAGTTCTTTTGCCTGTTCATCATTCCAGATTCCCATACATCGGTTGGTGATTCTTCCGCGAGGTTCTACTCCGGTAGCTTCTACCATAATCAATCCTGTTCCGCCTTGTGCCCGGCTTGCATAATGCACCAAATGAAAATCATTGGCGACACCATTTTCACAAGAATACATACACATCGGCGACATTACCCATCTGTTTTTCAGTTCTACATTTCTGAATTGTATTGGAGTATATAACATCTTTGAACTTTTTGAATTTCAATTTACAACGGGAAAATAAATGTTGTCCACCTGATGAAAAAGAACTAATTTTATCCCCCTTTTTTAGTTTCACAATATATGAAAAAAGACATACAGATCAGCTACGAATATTTCAAAAATAGCAGTGAGCTGAGCGATATAGAGAAACAATTATTCGAACGCGCAAAAATGGCTCGCGAAAATGCATACGCTCCCTATTCTGAGTTTCTGGTAGGTTGTGCGGTTTTGATGGAGAACGGGGATATTTATTCCGGGAACAATCAGGAGAATGCTGCTTTTCCTTCTGGACTTTGTGCGGAAAGAACAACGTTGTTCTGGGTCGCTGCCAATTTCCCGAATGATAAAATCAAAAAAATATTCGTAGTGGGTGGACCTAAAGAGTTTTCCGGACACAACAATCCGCCTATTCCACCTTGTGGAGCCTGCAGACAAAGTCTGCTGGAATTTGAAACAAAACAGAAAGAAAATATCGATCTTTATTTTTCAAACATGAATGAAGAAGTGATCAAGGTACATTCTATAAAAGATCTTTTACCGTTTTCATTTGATGCTACTTTTTTGTAAAGCAAAATTGTAAAATCACAGAAAGTAAAACTGTTTCAAACAAATTCGCGATTTTACAGTTTTACGATTTTGCTTACAGAAAATTATCTATCTTTGCACAACTTTTAGAAAAGGGAATCATGTGAAATTCATGAACTGTCCCCGCAACTGTAAATCACACTTTGTATAAAGTATTTTTTTGCAAAATACCATTGTTGAAAAACGAGAAGGTGCAAGAAAAGTGAAAGTCAGGAGACCTTGCTAAAAGCAGTAATCTAAAAAGCTTTCGGAGGAAAAGCCTAATCTAAATGAGCTATTACAGTTCATATTTTAGCCTTTTAATTTTTCCGGTAAGCCCCTTTAACTTTAATTATTTTTTATGAAGAAAAAACTAATTTTAGTTGGAGCGATGCTTGTCGCAGGAACAAATATTTTCGCCCAACAACAGGACAAAGAAACCCAAATCGAAGAAGTAACCATTGCTTCAAAGTCTCCACAACAACTGTACAAAACCGGTAAAAATGTAATCCTCATTTCTGAAAAAGATCTGGAAAAATATCAGGGACAGAACCTGAATGATGTCCTTAACCAGACTGCCGGAATACAAATTTCAGGAAACTTCAACAACCAGACAGAGCCGAAATCCATGAAAATCCGTGGAGGTAAAAGCGCCAATGTCATTGTTCTATTGGATGGGGTTCCTTTAAAAGATGTTACCGGAAACGATTATAACGCCGCAGATTTGAGGCTTATCGCCCTGGAAAGCATTGCAAGTATCGAAATCCTGAATGGCGCATCTTCTGTACTGTATGGTTCTAATGCTACGGTTTCCGTTATCAATATCAAAACAAAAAAGGCAGCCGGAAAAAAGGTTGAGGGAGTTCTTTCTGCAAGAGCAGGATCTTTTTCAACATACGCGCAAGATGCTTCTGTAAGAGGAAAGATCAATAAATTCAATTATCAGATCTCCGGTTTCAATGAAAAGTCTGAGGGAATTTCATCTGCTGAAGGAAACGACAGTTTTGATAAAGACGGATGGGAAAAACAGAACATTTCTGCCAATGCGGGATTTTCAAGTGAAAAGTTTGATGTGAATGTGAACGGAGGCTGGAATCATAATCTCCATAAATATGATACAGGTGCATTCACAGACGGAACCGACAGAAATAACGACCAACAGTATTTTATCGGTGGAAATACCAATTTCAGATATAATAAAGGAAATCTGGTCCTGAATGTACGATACACCAATACGGAAAGGCTTACACAAGGTCTTGACTATTCTTCTTATGAAGATAAACGTGAATTTAAGGGAGACAGCTTTTTCTCGGAGCTTTACAATGTATATAAGATCAATGATTTTGTAAATATCACGGGTGGACTTCAGTATGAAAAGCAGTCGATGATGTATTCTGAAGTTCCTTGGGGAGGAAACAGCATGGAAGAGGTTCTGAAATCTGATGATACTTATTATTCTTTCTTTGATGTTTTTGTAAATGCTAATTTCAGCTACAAAAATTTTCATCTTGATGCAGGAACAAGAATGACCAATCATTCAAAATTTAACGATCATTGGGTGTACAGCATCAATCCTTTTTATTTAAAGGAAATGGAATCTTTATATTTTAAAGTTGGATATTCCTTTGCTACTGCTTTTATTGCTCCTACTTTATATCAGAATTTCGGAACATTACCTTTTGTAGCTCCGAATTTCGATCTGAAACCGGAAACCAACCAGTCTCATGAGATCGATCTTCGTTTCGGTAAAAAAGACAGAAGCCTGAATTTTAATGCCAGTTTCTTCCAGCGAGAGGAAAAAGATACATTTGCGTATGTAACGATAGATCCCGTTAATTTCATCGGTCAGTATCAGAATGTAGATGACAACAAGGTAAAAGGTTTTGAAATCGGAATGGATTACAAAATCAATAAGTTTGTAAAATTAGGAGGAAACTTCAGCTATGTGGAAAAGGATAAGGAAGTAACCATGCTTCGTATTCCTAAACAGAGAATCAATTCTTATCTGGAAATCCTTCCTTTTGAATCCAGCAGAATAAGCTTCTCACATCTTTACATTGGAAGCAGAGCTGATTCTTATTATGATTCCGAGACCTACTCAGTGAAAAACGTGGAAGTTGAGGGGTATCACCTGTTCAATCTGAACATCAATCAAAGGATCACCCCGAAATTTAATGTTTTCCTGAATATCGGAAATTTATTTAATACAAGTTATACGGATATTGTGGGATACACGACTAAACCAAGAAATTACAACTTCGGTTTTAATTATAGTTTTTAATTTTTCATCACTCATGTTTTTTTCGGGCGGCTTCTTCGAAGCCGCCCGAAATATTTTACCTGACGAATTAATTATTGATTGTTAATTCCAATTTCTCAGCTTCTGCAATCACAAAACTTCTGGCTTCTTCCTTGTCGTTTTGTATTTCTCCTTCCAGAATTGCTTCTTTTACTTTTTCTTTCAGAATACCTATCTCTCTTCCCGGTTTCAGGCTGAACATTTCCATAATTTCCTCTCCTGATATAGGTGGCTGGAAATTCCTTACCTGATCTTTTTCTTCAACTTCTTTGATTTTTACCGCAACATATTCAAAATTTTTGATGAATTTTTCCTGTTTCTTGGCATTCTTTGTGGTAATATCGGCTTTGCACAAAGTAAACAGATCATCCAGATCTTCTCCGGCATCGAACAACAGTCTTCGAAGGGCGGAATCTGAAGCATCATCTGTGATCAGAGCAATGGGGCGGGATGAAAGTTTAACCATTTTCTGAACGTATTTCATATCGTTTCCTAATGGCAATTTCAGTCTCTGAAATAGCGTTTTAACCATTTTCGAACCTAAAAACTCATGCCCGTGAAAGGTCCATCCTGTCCCTTCAACAAATTTTTTGGTCGGAGCTTTTCCGATGTCATGAAGCAAAGCAGCCCAACGCAACCAAAGGTTGTCTGTATTCTTTGAGATATTATCTACCACTTCTAAGGTGTGATAAAAGTTGTCCTTATGGGTCTGTCCTTCTACTTCTTCTACTCCTTTCAGTTCTATCAGTTCAGGAATTATCAGTTTCAGAAGTCCGGTTTCTTCCATCTGTTTCAGTCCAATGGAAGGTTTTTCGGAAAGCATGATCTTATTGAATTCCACCATGATTCTTTCCATAGAAACGATACTGATCCTTTCCGCTTCCTGTTTGATAGCTTCCAATGAGTTTTCTTCAATAGTAAACTGCAACGTAGATGAAAAACGGATCGCTCTCATCATTCTCAGCGGATCATCGGAATAGGTTTGTGCCGGTTCCAAAGGTGTTCTTAGGATTCCGTTTTCAAGATCCTTAATTCCGTTAAAAGGATCGATCAATTCTCCGAAATTCTCTTTATTCAACGAAATAGCCATTGCATTAATGGTGAAATCCCTTCTTTTTTGGTCATCCTCCAATGTTCCTCCTTCCACTTCCGGCTTGCGGCTGTTTTCATTGTAGCTTTCCTTTCTGGCTCCTACAAATTCGAGTTCAAGGTCTTTATACCTCACCATGGCTGTTCCGTAGGTTTTGAATACTGAAACTTTCAGTTTGGGATCAATTTCCTGTGCAACATGCTGTGCCAGTTCAATTCCGCTCTGTTCAGTAACAAAATCAATATCTGTGGAGGCTTTTCTTTTCATTAAAAGGTCACGAACATATCCTCCGACAATGTACACCGATTGGTTATTTCGTGAGGCGACCTCCGAAATGATCTTGAAAAGTTTAAGGTTTTTATTTTGATTAAGGTTGATTAGCATTATATGATCGAAATGTGTGATATCAGACTGCTGATATAATTTTTTGCAAAGATAGTAATTAGATTAAAGTCCGGACAACACAAAGTATTTTTATATAATTTATTTATCTTTACAGAAAACTAATATTTGTGCTATGAAAAAATTATTTCTCATTGGTTTTCTGTATTCTTTTTCAATTCTTTTTTCTCAGGCTAAAGAGGTCCAATACACGGATTTTATAGACTTTAGTGATGATTCGGGGACAAAATATAATGTAATGCTCGTCACAGATGGGCATGATGATAAAACCGGGCTTGCCAATTCTACGGTAAGAGTTTTATATACAACTCTGGGAGAAGAGCATCTGATAGAGTATTATGCGGACTGCTACCTGAAAACATTTAGTAACGGAAACACAAAAATCTCATTTACACCCTCTAAAAATACCGGTGTACAAATCATCAAAGGTAAAGATGTGAGCTACAATCCTGATACTTTTGAGTATGAGATTGAAGCCAAAACCAACAAAATAAAAGGAACCCAATCCGATAAGAACAGTAAGAAAAAACTACCTATTGTTTATAAAAACCCTTCAATGTCCACGACAGACAGGCTGAACGAAATACATAAATTTTATTTCAGGACAGAACCTATGTATAAACAACTGAAAAGTTTTTATGATAAGAAATTAAATGAAGCTACTAAACCTTATTTTGATGCTTTAGGCTGGTTTGGAAGTGACGGAACCGCTTATCAGGCATTTATTGTATCTGTCTTAACCGATCAGGGTTATTTAAATTCCACCATAAGAGTACGCTTCGAAAAGAAAGGGGAAATTCATATTGTGGAATACAAAGCTAAAACTGAACTGACCTCAGGAAATAACGACATCATCAATATTTCTATCAAACCGAATACGAATACTCCTGTTAAAAACATCAAAGGAAACTCAAACTACGATCCGGATAGTTTTACATATACTATAGATGGTGATGATGAATTTATTAGCGGAAAACAGTCTGATCAGAATTCTTCTGCTGCACTTTCTTATATCAAGATCACTGATGAAAAGGAATTCGGTTTAAAATTCTATACTGAGAAAGATGAAATCTATCAGAAATACATAAAATAAAAAAGCGCCGAAAATCGGCGCTTTTTTATGAGTTTCATTCACGAAGAACTTTTATTCTGTTATCACTCCATATTTTTATGACCGATGATCCTGAATATTTGGACACTTTTTCACGGTCTTCTTCCACCGCATAATCTACCAAACTTATAATTTCAGGGGAAATATCCGAAAACTTCAAAGGGCTTTTGTCTCCGCTAAAATTTGCCGAAGTTGAAACTAAAGGCTTATTCAGTTTTGTGATCAGCTTTTTACAGAAATCATTTTTCACCAATCTTATCCCGATACTTCCGTCTTCTGCCAGTAATTCTTTTGGCAAACCTCTCGGGTTCTCATATACAATGGTCACCGGCTTTTCACTGAGATCAATGATTTCCCAAGCCATTTCAGGGACATCAACCAAATCCTGCAATCTCTTTTCAGATTCTACAAGAATGATCATGGATTTGTTTTTCTCCCGTTTTTTTATATCAAATATTTTATTGACAGCTTCTACATTAGTGGCGTCACAGCCAATTCCCCAAATGGTATCTGTGGGATAAAGGATCGTTCCGCCGGATTTTAATATTTCTACAATGTGTTCCATATTCAATTAGGGTGGGCTTTACAATCCCGGTAAGTATCTTTCTTTAATGATATTCAAATGATGATAATTGTGTCCAATGATCAGTTTTCCGATAGTCTCTACAGTAATTGGATTTCCGTTGGCTGTACCTGTGTTATTCAGTACAGATGGATTCAGGGTTTCGAACAGAATTTGAGAGGATTTTCTGACAGTTTTATATTCTTCCATTAAAGATTCCAGCGTTCTTTCATTTCCAAAAGAACTGTCTGCATAGCCATTTTCATCAAAACCCGGCAATTCAGCCTTTTCTCCTCTGGCAAATGCTAAAGCACGGTATTGAAAAACCCTTTCTGTATCGGATAAATGCAAAAGCATTTCTTTCAAAGTCCATTTTCCATCAGCATACGCAAAAAGAGATTGCTCTTCTGTTAATGTCGCATAAATTTCGACTGTTTTTTCTCCTGATTTTTTCATTTCATCCAGCCAGTTTTCGGATGGAATATTGTCTAAATATCTTTGAACATATTTTTGAAAATCTGTCATATTAATAAGTGTGTTAAGTTGTAAATTATCAGTGATAAGCAACAATTATGATTATCGTTTATAATCATTGGTCCATTCATAGAAGTTCACGGAATCATATAATTCAAAACCGCATGATGGGTATAATTGATTACCTACATCATTGCTTTTTCCGGTTTCCAGCAAAATGCCACAAGCATTGGATTCTCTGCACAATTCCTTAGCTTCTTCAATCAGCTCTTTGGAATAGCCTTTTCCCCGATGAGCGTCATTTACGTATAGATCATTCAGCAGCCAGTAACGGCTCATTCGGGTTGAGGAAAACAAAGGATATAATTGAACAAACCCTACCAATTTTCCTTCTTTTTCAGCAACAAATATTTCAGAATCCTGCTTTTCCAGTCTTTCTTTCAGAAATTTCTCTGCACCCGGAATATCGGTTT
>JAFAAJ010000274.1 GCA_023426625.1 Bacteroidota bacterium | reverse complement strand
CGGAAATAGAGTCACTGGACACGGAAGTATCCTCAATTTTTTGATTTTCTTTTTTACATCCGGAAAGAGCTATCAGAACAAGCGTGGATAAAATTATCTTCTTCATAATTATTTTTTTATCTATTTTTGAATAGAAGTTATGGAACAACAAATCTATAAAGGGAAACTAACGCAGTTTCATTGGTTAAAAATAGCGAAAAAGGCAGAACTGACCAAAAATACTTTCTCTCTGGAGTTTGAAATTCCCGAAGATTTGAAAGAGAATTTTAAGTTTGAAGCAGGTCAATTTGTAAGCGTAAAATTTCAGGCGTATGGAAAAGAAGTTATTAATGATTATTCAATGACATCGGCTCCTTATGAGGAAAAAATTTGCCTGGGAATAAAAATGAACGGCCAGGAAGGTGCTACAGCACAATTATTTAATAATTACAATGTTGGAGACGGACTGCTTGTGAGTGAACCTAACGGTAGATTTACTCTGGTTTCCAAACCCAGCGAATTCAGGACTATAGTCGCTTTTGCAGGGGGAATTGGCATTACTCCGGTGGTGAGTCATTTTAAGAATATTCTCCATAACGAACCTAGAACGAGGCTCTTTCTTTTTTACGGAAATAAAAGATCGGAAGAAATTATCTACAGGGATCTTTTTGATAACCTTACCCGGAAATATGGAGACCGGTTACAGGTGTTTTATTTCTTTTCACAGGAAAAAACTGCGGATCAGTTCTTTTACGGCAGGCTGGATGAGAAAAAACTGAATTTAATCATTAATCAGATTCTGCATCTGGATGACACGGACGAAGAATCTACGATTTGGGATGCGGTGGATGAAGTTCTAATCTGTGGAAAAGGCGAAATGATTAAAACACTCGCCAATGCATGTTATCATCACGGGATTCCGAAGAAGAACATTCATTTTGAATTGTTTGAGGAATATAATGACGATATTTATCCGGTAGAAAAAGAATTTCCGCTAATTGAAGATGTAAAAGTTGAATTTAAAATGTTGGGAACAGAATATCAGACAGAACTTCCCGACAACAGAGATAAGATCCTGCAACAGCTGCTGATCCAGAAATTTCCGGTTCCTTACTCATGTAAATCCGGAATATGCGGAAGTTGTGAATGCATTTTGGAAGAAGGTGAAGTAGAATTACTGGAAAATGAATATTTAACGGAAAAAGAAGAGGAGCAAGGGCATATTTTAGCCTGTATGTCCATTGCAAAAAGTAAAAAAATAAAACTAAACTTTGATCTCACTTGAGAATCGTAAAAAACATATTTAAAATCCTTTTCATATCACTGGAATTTGGTGTTATCATGATATGTCTTGCCAATGCGTGGGTTTTTGCACTCACCAATGGAAGGACCTATACTAAGATATCCAAAATTCCGCCCCGCGAAATAGCTCTGGTTCTGGGAACTTCACCCAAAATGAAATCAGGAGTTTCCAATCCTTATTTTACGAAAAGAATGGATGCCGCTGCGTTACTTTACCATCACGGAAAAATAAAAAAGATCATTGTAAGTGGTGAAAAAAGTAAAGGCTACAACGAACCTGCAGCCATGAAAAACTATCTGATCTACCAGGAAGGAGTTCCTGAAGAGATCATTGTAGAAGATCCAAAAGGTTTTAATACCTATAAAAGCATTTTACGCTGTAAAAATGTTTATAAGAAGGATAATGTGATCATTGTCTCTCAGGGGTTTCATAACCTTCGTGCCTTATTTTTCGCCAGAAATAATAAGATGAATGCTTTAGGATTTGATGCCCGTGATGTCACCAAGCCGGAAAGTTACTACAGAAACCAATCCAGAGAAGTTCTCGCCAGAGTGATTGCTGTAGTATATTATATTTTAGGAATTTCTCCTGATTAGAATGGATATCCGAATGCAATATTCAAGGTAGGTTTGAAAGGCTGGAAATATTTCAATCTCCATTTTTCGCCGTCCGGTTTATTAGGATCGTAAATTTTATACGCAAGATCCAGTCTTAGCGTTATATAAGCCACATTTACCCTTAAACCAAATCCACTACCGATACCTACTTGTTTTAAGAATTTATTGAACTTGAATTCATCACCGAAACCATCATTACGAATACTCCAAATGTTACCGATATCTGTGAAAAGTGCTCCTTCATACATATCATTAAAAGGGACCCTGTATTCAATATTAGTGGTAAGTTTCAGATTGTCGGTCATATAGGCACGAACTTTTTCGTCCAACTGAGAATCTGCAGGTCCTAATCCGCCAAAGGCAACCCAAGCTCTGATATCATTGGATCCACCGTTGAAATAAGATCTGATCACCGGCATTGAAGACGAATTACCATACGGAATTCCTGCTCCTATGAACTGACGGAGTACCAATGTTTGATTACTGTTGAATCTAAAGTATTTTCTCACATCTATATCAAACTTCACAAACTGTGCATAAGGAACCCCGAAAATCGTTCTTTGAGGACTCGTAATAACCCCTCCGTCATCTCTTTTCTGGTTGAATGCACTCAGAATGTTACCTGCTAATTCCATTTTAGCATTGAAATAGAAAGCATTAGGATAATCTTTCTTACCGATCTCACTATACACAAAATTATAAATCATGGAAGAAATAAGCACATCCTGTGTTTGTCTGTCTTTATTGATCAATGTTCCCAAAAATGCGGTCAGACGATCGATTCCCTGTTGATCGAGATTATCCCTATATCCCTGATCAGACACAATTTTTGTGGAAACTTCATCAATAGTAGTTTGTCCGTCAGAAAATGCTTGTCCGACAGCCGGATTATAGGTAAAGTAATCTGCGAAAATTTCACTTCTTACCTGTTCATCATTCACGAAATAATCGTAATAAGCATCTTTATTTTTGGTTAAGCTCAACTGTGTATTGAAAAGAGTCAGCCTGTGAGAAACTTTATCATTCACTGTGGCCATATAATTCAATCCTGTATTGAAGTTCACTCTTCCCAAACCGATATTATTCTGTATGGAAGCTCCTAAAACGATGGATGAAGTAGGGCTGTAACGCTTAGGAAGCAGCTTGTAATAATCAAAAGGTAATAAAAGTCTCGGGAAACTAAGCGATGCCTGTGCAGAGATTTCGTAGGCTAAAACTCTTTTGTCCAGACTTTTTGTACTTCGGATCGAACCGAAAGTTCCGGCAAGACTTGTTGAAAGGTTTTCAGCCCCATTAAAAACATTTCTTGTGGTAAGGTCAATGGAAGGGGAGATTCCCAGATTCAATAACTGAGAATAGTTCACATCGGTTCCTACTTTTAACTCGTACTTAGGAAGTGGTTTCAGGATGTACATGACATCAATGATGCTATCATTCGGAGCTGTTTCACCGCCTCGTCTCAATGAATCTTTTGCTTTCAGGATACTGAAATTGTTCATGGACAGGATATTCCTTTTGGTAAGATCCAGTCTCTTCTGGTCATATACCTGTTTTGGGCTTATATTAATGGCTCTCCATATTGCTCTTGTCTTGTATTGTTCATTCAGCTTATGAAATCTGATTCCTCTTAAGCTGTCTTTAGATGTGTTTTTAGGATAATCTCCGCTTTCATCTATGATAGCGACGTCAATATTTCCTATAGTTGCTACTTTATAAGGACTGTCCAGAGAATCTTTGTGGATTTCCAGAGTTAATGGGATCTGCTTTCTGCTTTTTAAAGAATCGGCCACAAAATAGATATCTTCATTGGAACTGTTAAATCGGTAATATCCTTTCTCCCTCATCAATTCATTCAGTCTCGATACTTCTTTTTCCAAAACCGTCTGATCCAGAATCTGCCCGGATTTGATAAGGCTTTGATTGATGTATTGCTTGTAAAGATCTTTAATTTTAGGATCAGGGATGTTGTAATAATAATCCTTGATGAAAGTAGGATCATTATGTTTGATATAATACGTTACCGCTGCTTTTTTTGCTGCGGAATCCAGTTTATGCGAGAATCTCACTTCTCCATCCCAATAACCTCTGTAGGTAAGCCTTTTATCAATAGATTGTGCTCCTTTTTCCGTTCTTGTCTGATCCAGAATAATAGGTGGTGAACCCCAACTGTGAAACATTCTTTCCCAGAATAAACGTTTGCCTACTTCATTCGGCATATTATACTTTATGAAAAGAGAATCTCTCAACTTTTGATCTCTCATTTCACGGGGATAGGTCATGTATTCGTTAAGTATGGTATCATACTTGGGATTAGCCATATTATAAATTCCTAAACTTAATGGCAGGAAAAGTAGCTCCTTTTTATTAGGTTTCTGTTGAACGTAGCTTCTCAATTCCTCATCAAAGAATTGCTTTTTATCTTCAAATTCAAAATTGTTTTTCGTAAGCAGATACTCACCATCCGGAACCTTCTTGGTTGTACTGCATGCATAAAGGAGACCAACAAATGTTGCAAATGAGATAATTTTATAATATTTTTGAGGAGAATTCTTATAATGCTTACAGCTCATACAATAAAAGTTTTACAGTCTTTGGATAAAAAGAAGTTCAGACAAAAATACAATTTGTTTTTGGTTGAAGGTAACAAAATCATCAGTGAACTCTTCCATTCCAACTTTAAAATTAAAGAAATATTCTCTACCGATCCGCAAAAATTGGACCGCACCGATGTTCCTATAACTCATATATCTGAGAATGAGCTTATAAAAATCAGTTTCCTGAAAACGCCTAAAGACTCTGTAGCAGTCTGTTACCTTAATACTGAAGAAAAACAGGAAGATAAAGAAGTGCAGTTGGTTTTAGATGGAATCCAGGATCCGGGGAATTTAGGGACGATAATTCGTCTGGCTGATTGGTTTGGAATAGAGCAGATCATTTGCAGTCATGATACTGTAGATTTTTACACCCCGAAAGTGATTCAGGCAAGTATGGGATCTTTCACAAGAGTAAATATGGTCTATTGTGATCTTGTAGAATATCTTTCAGCCACAAAAAATATAAATATAGGAACGGATATGGAAGGGGAGAGCATTTATACATTTGAGAGACCTGAAAAGCTGAATCTGATCTTAGGGAATGAAGGCAACGGAATGCGCCCGGAAACTGAAAAACTTCTTCAGAAAAGCATTTGTATTCCAAGATTTGGTAAATCACAATCCACAGAAAGCCTGAATGTATCTATGGCGGCTGGAATTATTTTAGGACAGTTGTTTGCGGATAGCTAGAAACTAGATACTCAAAAGAAGTTAGAAACTGTTTTTAAATAATACCAATTCCTAACTTCTAATTCCTTAAACTCATATAAGTTGTTCCATACTCGAAACGCTTTTATTTTTCTGATAACTTTCCAGCTTTTTCCTGAGAAATTTCAGGGCAACAGGTGCGAGATAGATCATTGCTGCTCCTAAAAGTTTCTTTTTCCAGTTGGGACTGCTGATATTTTTCTTTGCATAATTTCCTACTATAGCCGTAATACCTAGTTTTACAACAGCATCCATGGCATTTCCTTTAAAAGCGGAATTGGCTATTCCCAAAGCTGTGTTTTTGCTGATCAGCATATCTTTAACCTCTGTAGTGAGTTGTTTGGCAATGACATCTTTTCTTAAAACAATCTTTTCATCACCGTCTTCATCTACTTTTTCCTGAAGGTATTGATCCGTCAACCCATTTGTAAAAGCACTCAGACTTTCCTTGGTATTTTTGAATGTCAATAAATTTTCCAGATCAGTGATCTCAGTCTTCAGTAATTTTTTCTTTCTTCTTAATTCCTCTAAGCTCTCATAGTTTCTGCCCATAGTTTAATGATTTAAAAATTTAATAACCTGATCGGCTACAGAGTTCACAATTTTTTTCTTAAAAGCAATAATAAAGAACATTATTACCATATAGAATGCAGCCACAATAAGAAAGCCATACGCGGTATTATTCAACGCTTTACCGATCAGAAAAGCTATTCCAAAATTGAATAGCACCAGAAAAAAGGCAAACGCAACTAATAATACAACCAGATAAGTAATGACACCTGCAGAAAGTGAAGATTTTTCGGTAGCTTCAATTTTCAGCAGATCTATCCTCTTCGATGCATAGTCTTTTATAGTCTCAATCATTCTTTTTATTTTAAAGTTACAAAAAAAGGAACTTTAATTCGCAAAGTTCCTTCCCTAATTTAAAATTAATTAAAATTTTTACTATTTAAGATCGTTTAGTTCTGTTTCTACGTCTTTTACAACATCCGTAGTTTTAGATACAATCTGATCTTTATATTTGTCATAGCCTTCCTTAACAGTATGAGCTACATTGTTTGCTGTTTCTCTGAATGTTGATGAAATGTTACCATACTGATCTTTCACTTTTTCAGAAACTTCTCCATATTTATTTTTAGCCTGATCTTTAAGATCATTTGCCTTATTTTTTATCTTCTTTCTAGTTTCTTTACCTTCTTCAGGAGCATAAAGCATTCCTAATACTATTCCTGCTGCAGCACCTGCCAAAAGTCCTGCCAATATACCTGCTGTATTGTTTTTCTTAGACATTTTTCGTTTTTTTAATAGTTAATAAAATTAGTTTTTACAGTAAAAAGAATTACAATTAATATACCAAATGAGCGGTATGTCTTATTAAAATATGTTAAATCTTCTGGATGTAGGACAGAATACTTTCAATGGTTTCCTCCTTGGATAGGGATGTATTGTCAATGACAATGGCATCTTCAGCCTGCTTCAAAGGAGCTATATCTCTCTCGCTGTCTATTTTATCGCGTTCTATAAGGTTTTCTTTCACCTGCTGTTCCTCTGCTTCAATACCTAAAGACAAAAGTTCATGATACCTTCTCTTGGTTCTTTCATCAATACTTGCGGTAAGAAAGAATTTAAAGTCCGCATTTGGCAGAACTA
>JAFAAJ010000268.1 GCA_023426625.1 Bacteroidota bacterium | reverse complement strand
AATTTAACAAAATATCAACCTAATGAACTGGTGTTCAGATCCAAGTCTAAAACGCCACAATTAGCCGTATTCTCTGAGATCTATTATCCTCATGGCTGGAAGATGTTCATTGATGAAAAAGAAGTTCCTTACATCAAGGCAGATTATCTGCTTCGTGCAGTACATGTTCCTGCAGGAGATCATAACATTAGAATGGTATTTGAGCCTGAAGTGATTGAAAAAGGCAAATGGATCTCACTATTTTGCTTTGGATTATTCATCGTGTTGAGTGCTTTCGGAATTTTCTGGATGAATAAAAAGAAAAAGGAAAAAAACCACCCTAAAGAAGCTTAATATTAAGCTGTCATTCAGAATGACAATACTATAAAATGGAACAAAAAAAAATATTGATCATCACCTATTACTGGCCTCCTGCGGGAGGTCCCGGTGTTCAGAGATGGTTGAAATTTGCAAAATATCTTCCGGATTTCGGTTGGAAACCGGTTATTTACACCCCTGAAAATCCAAGTTATCCTTTATTGGATGAAAGTCTGCTGAAGGATGTTCCTGAAAACTTAGAAATTGTAAAAACAAAAATCTGGGAACCTTATCAACTCGCAGAAAAGCTGAATAAAAGCAATAAAAAATTCAAAGCCGGACAATTCGATGTCGGTAAAAATCAGAGTTGGAAATCCAAACTATCGATTTGGGTAAGGGGAAACTTCTTTATTCCGGATGCAAGGGTTTTTTGGGTGAAACCTTCCGTAAAATTTTTAGAACAATATTTAAAAGAACAAAATATAGATGTTGTGGTTACTTCGGGACCACCCCATTCTTTACATCTGATCGGATTGGACCTTAAAAAGAAACTTCCCCATATCAAATGGATCGCCGATTTTCGTGATCCCTGGACGGAAATCTCCTATTACAAACACCTCAAACTGACCAAAAGTTCCGATAAAAAACACCGGCAGTTGGAAAGTGATGTTTTCAAAAACGCAGACATTACTTTGGCAACCAGCTATACCGATGCAGAAAATTTCTGTCAGCACGGAGCTAATGCCATCTGTATTACCAATGGTTTTGATGAAAATGATGCGGGTAAAATTGCACAGCCGGAAAATAAGGAGTTACATCACCAACAGAGTTTCACTTTAAGTTATATTGGCGTTTTGGAACAACTCCGAAATCCTGAAAATCTTTGGAAAGCACTGGACGAATTAGTAACTACACATTCTGATTTCGCTGAAAAATTCATTCTAAAGTTTGCAGGGAGAGTGGATGACAAAATCCTGAGTTCTCTTGAAAATTCAGGGTTAAAAGGACATATCCGGAATTTAGGTTATCTATCTCATGATAAAGCTATTGAAGAGATGTCCAAATCCAATCTTTTACTGATCACCAATTTCCCGAACCAATCTTCAAAAGGGATCATTCCCGGAAAAATATTCGAATATCTTGCCTCCGGAAAACAGATCGTTTCCTTCGGACCTGATGAAGCGGATGTTTCAAAAATTTTAGATGAAACCAAAGCAGGGAAACATTTCGGCTATAATGACCTTGAAGAGGTAAAAGCTTTTGTCCTTGAAAAATTTGATCTCTGGAAATCCGGTAACCTTTTTGAAAACAACCAAAACATCGAACAGTTTTCGAGAAAAAATCTTACCAAAAAACTGGCAGAAATTTTGAATCAATTGGTTCTAAAATAATTTCAGTCATAAAATTTACTCATCGGTTTAAAATACATTTGTCAGATGAAAATTTTTGATATTCTCATTATCGGAGGCGGACCTATCGGGCTGGACTGTGCTCTTGAAGCTCAGAAAAACGATCTTGATTACCTGATCATAGAAAAAGGAACTATTGTGAATTCACTCTACAATTATCCTTTGTATATGACGTTTTTTTCAACCGCAGAAAAACTTCAGATCGATGGCATTCCCTTTATTTCCGCAGCTCCCAAACCGGGAAGAAAGGAAGCATTGGAATACTATCAGGGGATTGCCCGACAAAAAAATATCAACATTCATCTTTATGAAAAGGTTTTAAAAGTTTCCAAAAAAGAAAATACTTTTGAAATTGAAACTTCAAAATCAACCTATTTCGCTAAAAATGTGATCATTTCAACAGGATTTTATGACATTCCGAATCTGATGAACATTCCCGGTGAAGATCTTCCGAAAGTAAAGCATTATTACACTGAACCCTATCCTTATGCAAAACAAAAAATTGTGGTGATCGGGTCAAGCAATTCTGCTGTGGACGCTGCTTTGGAAACCTATAGAAAAGGAGCCGAAGTAACAATGATCATCCGAAATAGTGAGATTTCCGAAAGTGTAAAATATTGGGTAAAACCCGATATAGAAAACAGGATCGCAGAAGGGAGCATCAAAGCTTATTTTAATGCTGAAATGATTAAAATCAAGGAAAATTCTGTGCTCTTTAAAGATGAAAACGGTACAATTCAGGAAATTGAGAACGATTTTGTACTTGCCATGACCGGTTATCTTCCCGATTTTGATTTTCTAAAAAATTCAGGAATAGAATTAAAGGGCGATTGCCTGAACCCCGTTTATAACCCTGAAACGATGGAAACCAATGTTCCTTGTTTATATCTTGCAGGAGTTGTTTGCGGTGGAAAAGATACCCATCTCTGGTTTATAGAAAACTCCAGAATTCACGCAGAAATAATTATGAAAGATATTCTGAATAAAAAATAAAGAGGTCGTCACAAACAGAATTATTTGGCTTCTGTCATTCTGACACACTTTTGACGACCTCTTTATTTTCAAGCTGATTTAAGTATTGTATTCTTCAATCTCAGAATCGTTTTTCCTGTCTTTAAGCATCCACGGTACTACAAAATAAAACGCAACCGCTATAATTGTTGCCAAAATACCAGTTCCAATCCATAAAGCATTAAAACCGAAATTCTCTGCAAGCATAGTTCCTATATATGGCGTAACAATGAATGCTATGGAAAAAGAAATCCCATTGAGTCCCATATAAGCACCCTTATTGTTCGCCCCGGAGCGCAATGCCGTAATGGTTGACATGAAAGGCAGTGTCCAAATTTCACCTACACAGAGTAACGTCATAGAAACCACCAATGTTATCATGCTATAATCAAACGCCAACATCGCATAGGAAATTCCACAAATAAATGTTCCCAAAAGAACTGTTTTTGCCAAACCGAACCATTTTTCCGCAATTTGTACAAAACCCATTTCCAGCAATACAATCAGAAAGCCACTATATCCTAAAATGTAACCGATACTTTGCTGACTCAATTGGGCGGTATCTTTGTAAAAGATGGTTAATGTACTTAATATTTGAAAAAAACAAATCGAAAACAGCATACATAAAATACAATAAATCAAAAACTTACCATCTCTGTACGGTGAATTTTCTTTTTTAATTACGACCGTTTCTTTTACTTTTTTAGCTTTTGCCAATCTGTTTCGTTTCCAGAAAAATCCGATATACATGAAACCTGCCAATAAAGCCGCCAATCCGTTAGTGAAAAATAGAAATTCGTAAGAAATCGCCGATAAAATCCCACCTAAAGCAGGACCTATTGAAAATCCCAGATTCATTGCCATCCTATTTAATGAAAATGCTCTCGTAATATTCTGAGGTTGAGCATATTTTGTAATCGCTACCGAGTTTGCAGGGCTAAACATCTCACTGATAATACTTTGTGTGAAAATAATACTCGCCAAACCTACCTCAGTTGTAAAAAACGGAATTAAACAAAACAAAGGCGCACTCAATAACAAACTGAGATACTGAACTTTATACTCACCAATTTTATCGGTTATCATTCCCCCGATCCAGGAACCTAAAACGGAACCGATTCCGAAAAAGCTTAAAACAATCCCGGTATTCTCCAGACTAAAACGTAAATGATCGGTCATATAAACGCCTAAAAATGGAAGTACCATAGAACCGGCACGGTTGATGAGCATTACAACAGCCAACATCCAGCTTTCCCGGGAAAGTCCTTTAAATGAATTGATATATAAATTTATGAGTTTCACAATTTTTCAATTTTAATAATTTGTATTTGATTTTATGATTTCGTTAGCCTGAATTTTAAATTAACCGATAAAAAAACAGGACTTAAAAAAATTAAGCCCTGTTCATTTATATTGATATAATAAATCTTTTACTCCGGCTTATAAGAGTCTTTTAAGGTCACGGTACGATTGAACACCAAATTGGTATCCGTAGAATCCTGATCTTTTGTGAAATATCCAATTCTCTGGAACTGTAGAGGTTCTCCTACAGCAACATCTTTCAAAGAAGGCTCACCAAATCCTTGAACTACTTTCATAGATTCCGGATTGATGAAATTCAGGAAGTCCACCTCTTTCTCAGCATCAGGTTGTTCTACCGTAAATAATTTATCATAAATCCTTACTTCCAAAGGAATAGCGTGTTTTGCCGATACCCAGTGCAGCGTACCTTTTACTTTTCTTAAACTTTCTTCTGTTCCGCTTCCCGACTTACTTTTCTCGTCATACGTAGCATAAATGGTCGTAATTTCACCATTTTCTTCTTTCTCTACTCTTTCCGCTTTAATGATGTAAGCCGATTTTAAACGTACTTCACCGCCCAATTTCAATCGGAAGAACTTATTATTTGCTTCCTCTTTGAAATCTTCACGCTCAATATATAATTCTCTTGAAAAAGGGATCTCTCTGGTTCCTGCATTTTCCTGTTCAGGATTGTTTTCAGTTTCCAGCCATTCTTCTTTATCTTCAGGATAATTCTCGATCACTAATTTCACAGGATCCACCACCGCCATAACACGTTTAGCCACTTTATTCAGGTCTTCACGAACGCAGAATTCAAGCAACTGAAGTTCAATAAGATTTTCTCTTTTGGCAACCCCTACTTTTTCGATAAAATTCCTGATAGAAAGAGGGGTAAATCCTTTTCTTCTCATTCCGGAAATCGTAGGCATTCTAGGATCGTCCCAACCGGTCACTACTTTCTCAGCTACCAGTCTTTGAAGCTTTCTTTTGGAAGTGATCATGTAAGAAACGTTCATCCTTGCAAATTCTCTTTGCTTGTTTTTAACCTTTCCTTCTTCATACACCTGATCTAAGTACCAATTGTATAAAGGTCTATGGTTTTCAAACTCCAGAGAACACAGTGAATGTGAAATTTGTTCGATATAATCAGATTCTCCATGAGCCCAGTCATACATCGGATAGATTTTCCATGCCGTTCCCGTTCTGTGGTGCGGTCTTTTTAAGATTCTGTACATCACAGGGTCGCGCATATTCATGTTAGGAGAAGTCATATCTATTTTTGCACGAAGAGACATTGAACCTTCTTCAAACTCACCGTTTTTCATTCTCTCGAAAAGATCCAAAGATTCTTCGACAGGGCGATTTCTATAAGGCGATTCTATTCCCGGTTCTGTAGGATTCTTTCTTTGTTCGGTGATCACTTCAGAAGGTTGCTCATCTACATAAGCTTTTCCTTCTTTAATCATTTGGACTGCCCATTCATAAAGCTGCTGGAAGTAGTCAGATGCATACAACTCTTTATCCCACTTGAAACCTAACCATTTCACATCTTTCTTGATGGAATCCACAAATTCCTGCTCTTCTTTTTCAGGGTTTGTATCATCGAAACGAAGGTTTACGGGCGCATTGTATTTTTCACCCAAACCAAAATTGATGCAGATCGCTTTGGTATGACCTACATGGAGATAACCGTTTGGCTCAGGCGGAAAACGGAAACGGATCTTATCCCTGTCAAGACCATTTGCTATATCATCTTCTATAATTTGCTCAATAAAATTGAGAGATTTCTTTTCTTCTTCCATTGTCAGCTTTTAATTTTATGCAAAAGTTATACAAAGTTATGGAAAATTTAGGGTTTACGAAAGAACTGTTTTAATGGCAATTTGAGAACTTCATTTAGTAATCCCACATGCACAAATAGAATATTTTTCACATATAAAAGCAAACTCACAAAATAAAATTCAATTAAATTAAATATTACAGTTAAAAAAAATATGTTAAATATTGAATCTCAACCCAATATGGCATAAAAATTGAAATTCATTACCATGGGAAATACTAAATCTTTTTATCATGGAAAGAATAAAAAAAATGCTTTCTTATATGCTTATGTATATTAAGAAAACAATGTTCGTAGAAGACGTGATTTAACTAACTGAGTATTAACTTCCGCAACACACAAAACATCGAGTTTAATTAGTTCTTATTAAAAAACAATTTTTCGCCCTGTAAATTCAGTTTGCTGTCTAAGTTATTGGTAAAGAGCCCGCCGGTTCCTAAGCCTTGAGGCATTTTACTATTTTTGGTATAAGTATATTGCGCAATAGCATTGAGACCCAGATTACTTTCCAGTGCGGAAGTAATCCACCAACCTATATGATGTTGTTCAGCCAGTGAAATCCACTCATCTGAACCTGAAAAACCACCTATTAATGAAGGTTTTAAAATGATATACTGAGATTGGATAGCTGATAAAAGTTTTTTCTTTTCAGCAAAGTTTATGATTCCGATAAGCTCTTCATCCAAAGCGATGGGAGTAGGTGTTTGAGCACACAGTTCCGCCATGTCTTTCCAGTTACCTGCCTTGACAGGTTGTTCTATGGAATGGACCTGAAGATCGGCAAGTTGCTGCAATACGGTTTTGGCTTCATCTTTTGTAAATCCTCCGTTGGCATCTACACGAAGTTCCAGTTTATCTTTTGAAAATTTTCCTCTTAGTTTCTGAAGAATTTTATGTTCGGAATTCCAGTCTACCCCAATTTTTAATTTCAGACAATGGAAACCTTTATCCAGCTTGTCTTGGATCTGCTCTTCCATATATCCTACATCGCCCATCCAGATCAATCCGTTGATGATGATCGGAGAATCTCCTTCGGTAAATTCACTTGGAAAATAAAGAGCACCTCCATGTTTTAAGTTCAGAATAGCCTGTTCATATCCAAACCAAATGGACGGGAATTCAGATAACTCTTTCTTTAAAAATTCGGCATCTTTTTCAATATGATTACAAAGCCATTGTAATTTTTCTTCGTAATCAGGTCTGTCATCATAACTCAATCCACGAAAAACGGCACACTCTCCTACACCTTTTTTATCCTGATCAGAAATTTCAAGAATGAAGGTTTCTTTTTCATACAAAACGCCGCGAGATGTTCCACTCGGGCGTTTGAATTGTAATAAATATCTGAAATATTTTGCCGTCATTATTTTACACTGTCGATTCTCATGAACTCTTCAGCTTTCTCTACCATATCGGTACTTCCACAGAAGAATGGAATTCTTTGGTGAAGTTCAGTAGGTTCAACTTCCAGGATTCTTCTGAAACCGTCTGTAGCTTTTCCACCTGCCTGTTCTGCCAGGAAAGCCATTGGGTTACATTCATACAATAATCTCAACTTTCCGTTTGGAGCCTGTGAATATGACGGATAGATGTAAATTCCTCCTTTCAGCATATTTCTGTGGAAATCTGCCACTAAAGAACCGATGTATCTTGAGGTATAAGGACGATCTCCTTCTTCCATCTGGCAATATTTAAGGTAATTCTTAACCCCCTGAGGGAATTTGATGTAATTTCCTTCATTGATGGAATAAATCTTACCTGTTTTAGGGAACGTAAGATTTGGGTGAGAAAGATAGTAAGTTCCTAATGACGGGTCTAAAGTAAATCCGTTCACTCCATTTCCTGTAGTGTATACGATCATTGTAGAAGAACCATAGATCACATAAC
>JAFAAJ010000231.1 GCA_023426625.1 Bacteroidota bacterium | reverse complement strand
GGATATGGGATGTGGAAACGGAGCTTTTATTCAGCATATTTTTGAGACCATCGAAAGACAGACTCTGAGAGGGAAAATGCTGGAAGAGTATCCTTTATTTTTGGTAGGTGCAGATTATAATCCTGCTGCATTGAAGGTAACAAGAGCCAACCTCATCAATAATGACATTTGGGCAAAGGTAATCTGGGGTGATATCGGAAATCCACAGAAACTGGCAAAAGATCTGAAGGAAAATTATGAGATTGAACTTTCTGATCTTTTAAATATCCGTACATTCCTGGATCATAACAGAATCTGGAAAACCCCGAATAATAAAAATCCTGAAAGGATAAGTACCTCTACCGGAGCTTTTGCCTTCCGTGGAAAAAGACTTTCAAACAACTTGGTTGAAGAAAGCTTAAAGGAACATCTTGAACTTTGGCTTCCTTACATCAAAAAGAACGGACTTCTTATTATTGAGCTTCATTCTTTAGATCCGAAACTAACAAGCATGAATCTGGGTAAAACCGCAGCTACGGCTTATGAAACCACTCACGGATTCTCAGATCAGTATATTCTGGAACTGGATGTGTTCAGGAGGATCTGTACGGAAGTAGGATTAAATATTGATAAGGATCTTTCCAGAAAATTCCCGAATTCTGAACTGGCAACAGTTTCCATTAATTTATTAAAAAGCTAAAAATGACATTTGAAACCATTGAAACGGAACGTTTATTCATTCAAAAACTGGATACAGAAACCATGAACCGGATTTTTGAAATAAATAATGAAAACGAAATCAAAAAAATATTAGGCATTACAAGTGAAGGAGAATTTGCCCGACAGAAAAAGCTTCATCAACAAGGTTATGAATCTTATAACCGAAAGATGTTGAATTTTCAAATTGTAGAAAAACAATCCAATACAATTATTGGGAACTGTGGATATCATACATGGAATCCTCAACATCACCGTGCAGAAGTGGGATATGCTTTGAATTCCGATGAATTTAAGAATAAAGGATATATGAAAGAGGCTCTCGGAAGAATAATTGAGTATGGATTTCAGGATATGGAACTCAACCGGATCGAAGCTTTGATCGGTGAAGATAATATCTCTTCCAGAAAGTTATTGGATCATTTTGGCTTTACAAAGGAAGGAGTGATGCGCGGACATTATCTGATTGATGGCGTTTTTGAAGATTCTATTTTATATTCCCTGCTTAAATCTGAATACAAAAAGTAAAGCGTTGAAAGTTTTCAACGCTTTTTATATTATTTAGCTCTCAATCTTTCTTTAATGGCTTCGATATTTTTCTTTGCTGAATCTTCCAGAATCAAGCTTGCACTCATATGAATTCTAGCAGGCATCAGTTCGTTGAAGTGATCTGTTCCTTCCCATGAAACTTTTTTAATCAAAGCTAAAGCATCACTGCTTCTGGAAGCTAAAGTCTGTAAGAATTTCTCAAGTTCCTGATCCATTTCTTCAATATTTTCAGAAACAGAGTGATAAATATTATGCTGTTCAGCCCAAGCTGCAGATCTGAAGTCTGCATCAATAGCCATGGCCGAGAATTGTGATTTACCTATTTTTCTTTCCACGTAAGGACCAATTACGAACGGACCAATTCCTAAGTTGATCTCCGTTAAAGCCAAAGCAGCATCTTTAGTTGCAAAACAGTAATCAGCTCCGCATGCGATTCCTACTCCGCCTCCTGTAGTTTTTCCCTGAACTCTTACCACAACAATCTTACCGCAGTTTCTCATCGCATTCAGAACTTTGGCAAAACCTCCAAAAAACTGAGTTGAAGCTTCTAATTCTTCAATCACTAAAAGTTCATCGAAACTTGCACCTGCGCAAAACGCTTTTTCTCCCTGACTTTTAATAAGGATTGCTTTTACTTCTTCTTTTGCTCCTTCTTCCAGAATAGTCTGAGCTAATTTTTCCAGAATAGCTCCCGGTAAGGAATTACTTTTTGGGGTCCCGAATGTGATCTCGGCAATATTGTTTTTCAGTTCTGAAACTACGAATTCGTTCATTTTTATAATGTATTTGAATGGTTACAAAAATACTAAATACACAGCGTTTAAAGAAAATTAAAAGACATAAATTAACCCATCATCTTCATCCGTATAAATACGTGACGCATAATTTGGTCATTTTTACTCTAGGCTTATTTTTTTTCTGAAGCTACCTTTGTCATGTTCTGAATCTTCAGACCTAAATCTATTGCTCTTTTTAAGCCGAATTTCATTACGTAGAAATACGCAATTCTAAATTTAGTATTTTCTACTATATTGGAAATTTAACAAAATTTGTTTCTTTGTCTTAACGAATTATTAGTAAAAAATAAACTAACAACTGGCGGAATCCGAAAAGCCATTTATAGAGTAGGAATTTAAAACTGAAAAATATAATACCATGGACGAATTTATCGGAATTATCAAATTATTTGCAGGAAACTTTGCACCAAGAGGATGGATGTTTTGTGATGGAAGCATCTTAAGCATTCAAAGTAATACAGCTCTTTTTTCTATTTTAGGAACAACTTACGGAGGAAACGGACAAACTACTTTTGCTTTACCTAATCTCAATGGACGTTTAGCGATCGGTGCAGGAAATTCATCAAATACAGGTAAGAATTACCAGTTGGGTGAAATGTCAGGAACTACACAGAATACAATTTTACAATCAAACCTGCCTTCTTTTGCAAGCCAGATGAAAGTAGCAAATACTAATGCAAGCTCAACTGCTCCAGCTGTAGGCTCAGCAATTGCTATAACGGGAACTCCGAACGGAAGAGATTTTGATGCTATTCCAAGTTATGCTTCGGCTACTCCTGATACACCGTTAAGTCCAACCACCGTTACATTTATGGGTCAAAACATTCCTCTTAACAATATGCCACCATATTTAGGTCTAAGCTATATTATATGTGTTGAGGGAATATACCCTTCACGTAGCTAAATAAATACATTCATACCTAAATTTAAAAACCATGAAAAGAAATATATTTTTAGCCATTTGTACTTTTTTGATCTCGATTTTATCGTTTGCCCAAACCAGTACAGAAGTGTTTGAAACTGAATCTAACAGCAGTTCCAGCTTTACAGATAATGGAGTGATTTTCAATATTATATCACATGTAAATACATTTGATATACAGGCAAACTATCCCGGTACCGGATGGAACGGAACCAGTAATGACAACAGATATATTGACAATTCAGGTTCTTCTCTTAATGCAAATGGATCATTCAGTATAAAAACAACTTCAAATTTATTTAAAGTTAACAGATTCTGGGTTTTCCTATCCAATAATGCACTAAGCCAGAATGTAACAGGAACATTGACTGTAACAGGGAAACTGAGCGGAGTAACCAAATTTACCCAAACTAAAACAACAGGCTTTGCTACTTCGATAGGAACTACGAATGGGTACACCCTGATTGACTTAACGAATCTGAATGGTCAGAACTACAGCAACATCGTAATCGATCAGCTTCAGATCACTTTAGGCGGAAACTATACGTATTGCGCATTTGATGCATTTACGTGGGTAAAAGATTCAGGCATGGTTTTAAGAACCGACGATATAAGAACACAAGACAACACATTAAGTATTTACCCTAATCCAACAACAGGTGCATTCACCATCAAGACTGCAGAAAACTCAAAAACTGGGATTTTTGATCAGACCGGAAAAATGGTAAAATCATTTGATGTGAAAGAAGGTGAAAACAAAATGGATATTTCTGAACTTCCTAACGGAACCTATCTGATAAAAACAGATTCAGAAACATCAAAAATCATTAAGAAATAGCTTATTAATAATGATTAACTATCATGAAAGACCTCTCCTGAGATTCAGGAGAGGCCCTTTTTTATAGCGAGAATATATTTATCAATATAGAGATCTTTTTCTTTTGATTTGTATTGCTGTATATATCTGGGATGCTCCAGAACCGTCATTTTTTCAAATAATTTTTCTTCCTGATTCAGTTTAGCTATAAAATCAGCATTTTTCTTCCCCAAAATAAATACGTCCGAAGTATCAAGCCCAAGACTGATGTGTTGCTTTAAAGAATCGATCATAAAGCCTTTTACCTCTTCAAACAGGTTTTTGTCATCATAATAATTGGCATTCAGCCAACCGTTCTTCGTCTTTCTTACAATAGCGAGAGGAAACGGCGAATTGATATAGCAATCTCTGTAAAACTGCTCCACTCCGCCATATCCTTCAATCATATCATATACAAAAACCGAAGATACTTCATGGGTATAGGCTGACTTCATTTTGATTCCGCAAGCACTTTCAAGGCGTTTTGTATCAGTGAATGGAACTCCGGTAACTCCTGCTCCGTGACGACTCGGATTAATACCTACAATAAATTTTCTCTGATGGGAATCATTATAATATTTGTGATAAAACCTCTGCATCACTTCCATCGTTTCAGGATTGTCAAGATAAGGGTTCAATACCTGAAAGCCTTCCGGAAGATCTCCGCAATAGTGCAAATTTTTATTAAACTCAATGACTTTATCTGCAAAGGTTTCCATAAGATATTTTAATATTCTAAAGGTTTGTAATTCATAAATGGGATATAAAAATCCTTGTAATTTCCATTAAATTTCTTTTCTTCAATAACATGAAATTTCCCCAAAGAATCTCTTTCTTCTACCACAATTTTATCCGAAACATCTACTCTTGCAAATTCAAATAAGGAATCTTTTTTAATGGTAAGGTAAGAAGTAATGGTTGAGCCCGTTAGAATAAGTGAATTGATACAATTAAGCTTAGGATTATAACTCAGATTGGGATAATTGTCAGAATTTTTGACATGAACAAAACTTTTATCCATAGGATTGAAAATGAATAATGTTCTAATAGTATTTCCTCCTCTTCCTGCAATTCCGCTCCTATAGGTAAGATCTTTAAATCCATCATTATTAAAGTCTTCAATCTCAGGATCTATTCCTGTGATCCCATCCTTTTCAAAATAAAATCTATTGACTTGTTCCCATCTATATCCCATATTTTTTTGAGCCATATCCCGGATACTATCTTTTTTATAAAAATTTAAAATAACCAAATGATCTTCTGTATTATCATCTCGGAATTTTTCAATTTCAACTTTGTTCATTCCTTTAAATCCTATATTCAGACTATCTACAAATTTTTCATCAGGGAAGTATGCATTTTTATGTTGTTCTTTTGAACAAGACAAACACGTTATTCCTAAAATTATCTGGAAATAAATGATGTAAAAGCTATATTTTAAGTTCATTATAAAAAATCCCTTTCAGTTAAACCAAAAGGGATTATAAATTTATTATTTTTTTGAATTACATCAATCCAAATTGTTCAAAATGATGAGTGAAATGTTTTCTATGCATCAGTTCCCACATTTCTTTGTTCAGTTTTCCGAATACAAAATTCATGTGTTCTGCCTGCGGATTTTCCTTATAATAGATCACAAATCTCTTCACACTGTCGATGAAAGACTGTTTCGCTGCTTCCAGATTTTTGTGCTTTAGTTCCGGTAAGGAACCATCAGCTGCTAAGAATGGTGCAATAAAATCTTTCGGCATTTTTCTGTGATTATACAGAGAGTCCTGATATTTTTCCAAATGTTCTTCCGGGGTGAAACATTGTTCTGCTTCCGGCTCACCCATACTTACCAAAACTCCGTGTTCCAAATGCTCGATCATTTGTTGAGGTGACATTTTACCCCAATTTGCCGTTGTGTTTTCCGTTAAACCGTTAAGCATTTTCTCAATATTTTTCACTTTCAGATCGATGAAAGGAGATTGTTTTGCCACCAAAGTTAAGATCGTTGCCACACAAACCACTTCTTCTCTTTGATTCACTACTTCAACCAACCATTTTACAACTCCGGAAGGAATGTTTCTTCCTTTTACTCCTCTGTTGATCTTCTCTTTCGCCGTTAAATAAACCGTAATGGTATCTCCCGCATACACAGGTTTGAAGAACGAGCAGTTTTCAAGTCCATAATTCGCAATTACAGGTCCTTTTTTACCGGAAACAAACAATCCTGCCGCTGCAGAAAGGATGAAATATCCGTGAGCTACGGTTTTATCAAAAATAGTTCCCGTTAAACTTGTAGCATCTGTATGGGCATAGAAATGATCCCACGAAACATTGGAGAAATTTACGATATCAGCATCTGTCACTGTTCTTCCTGCTGTTTCAAGAGAATCTCCCACCTCCACTTCTTCAAAATACTTTTGGAAAGGATGTTTATCTGAATATTTTTTCTCAGCACCTTGCTGATAAATTTTTGTAATCGCTGTTAAAATATCCGGTGATCCCTGGATCGCTGTTTTCTGTAAGAAGAAATGAAGACCGTTCAATCCTCCCATTTCTTCACCGCCTCCCGCTCTACCCGGACCTCCGTGCATTAAAGTCGGAAGTGGCGAACCGTGACCGGTACTTTCTTTTGCGTTGTCTCTGTTCAGTACGAAAACTCTTCCGTGTTGAGAAGCCATTTTCCATGAAGTTTCCGCAACAAATTCATTGTCATAGGAAACGATAGAACCTACTAGACTTCCTTTTCCTCTTTTTGCCAAAGCTGCAGCTTCTTCCGCATCTTTGTAAGGCATTAAAG
>JAFAAJ010000179.1 GCA_023426625.1 Bacteroidota bacterium | reverse complement strand
CCCTGGTTCCAGAGATACATTTCCCGTTGTTGGATCCTGCTTTCCTGTTAATATTTTAAGGAATGTAGATTTTCCCGCGCCATTTGCTCCGATGATCCCGTAGCAGTTACCTTTGGTAAACATAATATTTACCTCGTCAAAAAGAACTCTTTTTCCGAATTGTAAAGATAAGTTAGATACTGTTAACATATAGTTTTGTAAATTTGGCGCAAAAATACGAAAAGAATTTGGGTATTTCGTAATAATGTAATAGTCAAGTTTTTAAATAAGCGGTATTTTTTATATATTCATGAACGAAATTTTAAAATGATGAAGATTGAAAAAACAGTAAATATATTAAATAAAAGAGCCCGGTTTGAGTATGAAATCCTTGAGGAAGTAGAAGCCGGGATGGTTTTAACGGGTACGGAAATAAAATCTTTACGTTCTTCTAAAGCATCTATCACAGAATCATTCTGCCAGTTCATTGAGGGAGAATTATTTATTATTAATATGATGATTGATGAATATAAGCTGGGGACATTTTACAACCACAAAACCAAAAGGGAACGGAAATTGCTCTTGCACAAAAAAGAATTACAAAAACTGGAGAAGAAGTTAAAGGATGTAGGGAATACCATCATTCCTTTGAAGTTATACATAAATGATAAAGGTAAAGCAAAGGTTTTAATAGCCTTAGGAAGAGGGAAAAAGCTTTTCGATAAAAGGGAAACGATAAAAGATAGAGAAAATAAAAGAAACCTGGACAGAATATTAAAGAAAAGTTAAAAATCATTTGAAAAACTTTGTGTATAAAGAAAAATTATATTTATTTTGCATTATCAATTATTTAATCATTTAATTCTATGAAAAATCTAAAATTAGGAATTTCAGCATTGGCGCTTACTGTTGCCTCTACTGTTTTCGCTCAGACTACCAACAATCCGTGGATGATCGGAGTTGGTGCTCATGCGGAAAACCATATAGCAGCGCGTTCAGAATTTGGTAATACGTTCTCTGCTAAAAATTTGACGAAGAACATGTTCAATATCAACAACTTCTCTATTACTCCACCATTATCTAAACTTACTGTTGCTAGAAATATCAGCAAAGGTTTTGTTCTTGACTGGCAAACCTCTGTAGGTAATGTGGATAATAAGAGATTTGATATGGGAAAAGAATTTTTCCTAATGACAGGTCTTGGTCTACAAGTAAAAGCTGCAGGTCTTTTATGGAATGAAGAATCTTGGTTCGATCCATATTTAAGAGTTGGTGCTAACTACTTAAGACATGATTATACTGGACTTTCTTTCCCAAGAATGAGCTTCGATGGAAACGGTAACCCGGTTGAAGAAGTTTCTAACGGAGAAAATGGAAATGAAAACGGAAAAGCTAACCACTTTACTGTATCTACAGGTGCTGGTGCTAACTTCTGGTTAACTAAGAACTTCGGTCTTGGTATCCAAGGAGATTATGTATCAACTCCAGGTGATAAGTCTACAGTAGCAAACTTCTGGCAAGCTTCTGCTTCTTTGAACTTTAGATTTGGTAACAGAGATAGAGATAAAGACGGAATCTTAGATAAAGACGATCTTTGTCCAGATACTCCAGGTTTACCTGAGTTCCAAGGATGTCCTGATACAGACGGAGACGGAGTTCCAGATAAAGACGATCAATGTCCAGATGTAGCTGGTCCAGTTGAAAACGGAGGTTGTCCTTGGCCAGATACAGACGGTGACGGTGTAATCGACAAAGATGATGCTTGTCCTACAGTTGCAGGTCCAGCTGAAAACAACGGTTGTCCTTGGCCAGATACAGATGGTGACGGTATCTTAGATAAAGATGATGCTTGTCCTACAGTTCCTGGTTTACCAGAATACAATGGATGTCCTAAGCCTAAGACTAAAACAGCTGAAGAAATTGAAAGAGAATTCAAAAATGTATATTTCGATTTCAACAAAGCGACTATCAGACCAGAATCTAATAGTGCTCTTGATAAAGCTGCTAACTTAATTAAAACTGACGGAGGTAACTACCTATTAGAAGGTCAAACTGATGCTAAAGGATCTGAAGCTTACAACTTGAAATTGTCTAGAGAAAGAGCTGCTGCTGTAGTTGCTGCTTTAGATGCAAGAGGTGTAGATGCTAACGCTCTTAAATCTATCGGTGTTGGTGAATCTAAAGCTACAGTTGCTGAAACAGCGTCTGATGAAGCAAGACAAGTTGACAGAAAAGTAGTGGTAAGAGCTATCGAAGATATGAACGAGTGGAATTCAATCAAGAAAAGAGATTACGAAGATGCTCCAGTGAAAAAAGCTACTAAAAAAGCTCCGGCTAAGAAAAAAGTAGTTAAAAAGAAAAAATAATTAATTTTTCTAAATAATAAATACCTCCAATCTTTTGGAGGTATTTTTTTTTCGTTGACTTTTAGTTAATTTTGTTGAAAATTTAAAAATAAAATGGGAAGAGCGTTTGAATATAGAAAAGCTTCTAAAATGGCCCGTTGGGATAGAATGGCCAAAACATTTTCTAAAATAGGCAAAGATATTGCATTAGCAGTAAAAGCAGGAGGACCGGATCCTGAATCTAATCCAGCCCTAAGAAGATGCATCCAGAACGCAAAAGGAGCAAATATGCCGAAAGATAATGTTGAAAGAGCCATTAAAAAAGCGAGCGGTGCAGATGCTGAAAACTATGAAGAAGTTACGTATGAAGGATATGGACAAGGAGGAGTGGCATTTTTCGTGGAGTGTACTACAAACAATACAACAAGAACCGTAGCTAACGTTAGAGCTGTATTCAATAAGTTTGATGGGAATCTTGGGAAAAATGGAGAGCTTGCGTTTATCTTTGACAGAAAAGGTATCTTCAATATAGATCTGTCTCAAATTAAAATGGAATGGGATGATTTTGAAATGGAAATGATTGATGGGGGAGCAGAAGAAATTGATAAGGATGAAGAAGAGGTAATGATTACGACAGCTTTTGAAGATTTCGGTTCTTTATCTCATAAACTTGATGAACTTGGAATTGAAGTTAAAAGCGCAGAACTCCAAAGAATTCCGAATAATACAAAAGAAGTGACAGAAGATCAGTTCAAAGCGAATATGAAAATGCTTGAGCGTTTCGAGGAAGATGATGACGTACAGAACGTATATCACAATATGGAAATCACTGAAGATTTGATGAATACTCTTTAAGAACACATAAATCGATTTTGGTTTTTAAATGAGTGTATTGAAGTTGTGATTTAACATAATAAAACGGTTGGAAATGAGTTATAATATAACTAACCTATAAAATCTTTAATATGAAAAAATTAAAAACACTTCAAACGCCACTTTCACGAAATCGATTGAAAGAAATTTCAGGAGGAATTATCATTGGATGTTCAAAGGAATGTTGTCCTACGGACGGAAGACCAAGATGTCCTAAAATTTATTGTCCGGACGTAGTCTGTCCACAATACGTGTAGATCAAAAAGTTCTCTTTTAAGAGAACTTTTTTACTTTTAATTCCTGATAAAAATATCATCCACATCATTCATCCTCGTCATTACAGCTCTTGCATAGGAACAGTGAGGATACACTTTCCAGTTGTTCTCTCTTGCAAATTTAACGGCCTCTTCTACCAGATATTTTCCCATTCCTCTTCCTTCAAATTCAGGGTGAACTAATACAAAGGAGATAATAAATTTTTTGTCTTCCGGGAAAATCGTATACGTTAATCTGCCAACTTCTTTTATTTCATTATTTAAAGTAAGAACTCCGCCATTTCCGGATTTGTTGTTTTCAAATTTCATAACCAAAGCTTTTAAAGTAAAAATACAAAAAGCACACCGTTGTAAAATAGTCAGATATTAAGTGAGCCTACAATGCTACTTATCTTTTCCTGTGTAGTAATTATAATCCTTAATGATGATATTAATGAATTGTCTTTCCGTCATTTTTGTAGGATCTATTTCAAGCTTTAAAATGCTCTTGATTTTGTCCGAAAGTTTGCTGATGATCTCTCTGTCGTCTACACGCAATGCTTTGGTATAATTGTCTTTAATGATCCTCATGTCATTATCATTTAAAGCAATTACCTGAGGGAAAGATGGAATGTAATCTTCATGGATATGCTCTAAGATGGTATGAGAGATGTTGATGCTGTTCTTTAAGGAAATTACGGCGGTTCCTGATGCAATATCTCCCAAACGCTGATTGTTTTTAGAAATGATCATGGAAATCAGTCCGATAATCCCGGCGAAAGAAGTATCAATTAATCTGAATACCCAACGAATCAAATAGTCTCCGAAACTTGCCTGATACCCATCAATCTTTACCACACGGATCTTCATGATTTTTTTTCCCGGAGTCTGTCCTTCCATAAGGCTTTCAAACACGACAGGATAAATATAAATTGGAAATGTGATAACGATGTAAATAGTCATGACAGACCAGTTATCCAGCCCACTAAGTAAATATCCCAAGTTGAATACTTTGAAAAATAAATACAACGCAAGAAGACCGTAAGCGATCTTCATCAGAAGATCGATGATAAACGCAAGCATCCTTTCTCCAACACTCGCAATGTTGAAATTAATATTTACATTTTGTGAAGTATTAATCGCAATTTGAGACATAATTTTATTATTTTAGCCTATAGATTATGAGAGAGGTATATTTCATTAAACAAAATAAAGAAAAATGGCTGGGAATTGAACAGGTTATTCAAGGGAAAATTAAAAAAAATCCTGATGACCTGTCTTCACTGTACATTAATCTTATTAATGATCTTTCTTTTGCACAAACTTATTATCCTAAAAGCAACACTACCGTTTATCTGAATCATCTGTCTTCACAGATCTATCAGAAAATCTACAAAACAAAAAGAGTTGAAGAAAACAGGTTGTTGTACTTCTTTAAGACAGAAGTGCCATTGCTGGTGCATCAATACAGAAGATATTTGTTGTATGCTTTTTCTTTTTTCGTGCTGTTTACTTTGATGGGGGTGCTTTCCGGAATTTATGATAAGGATTTTGCCAAAATAATTTTAGGTGAAAGCTACGTTAATACCACTATTGAGAACATCAAAGAAGGAAATGCTGTAGGAGTTTACCAAAGTGGTTCTACATGGGGAAGTACAATAGGGATCATTTTCAACAATATCGGTGTAGGTGCCAAATTATACATCTATGGTGTTTTCGGAGGGATAGGAACGTTATATGCGCTGTTTTCGAACTGTATCATGTTAGGCTCTTTCCAGTATTTCTTCTACGATTACGGAGCATTGAAAGACAGCGCAAGAGGAATCTGGCTTCATGGTGTATTCGAGATCTTTTCGATGGTAGTGGAAGCGATGTGCGGACTGATCTTGGGAGCATCCATTTTATTTCCGAAAACATTTTCAAGGTTTAACTCCTTTAAGAACGGGTTTAAAGATTCATTCAAAATATTTTTAAGTACAGTGCCTTTTACGGTTTGTGCGGGAATTATAGAAGGATATGTTACCAGACATGCCTTAGAGATGCCAATCATCCTTAATCTGATCATTATTTTCGGGTCACTTGCGGTAATTGGATTTTACTATTTTGTATACCCTTCAATTG
>JAFAAJ010000168.1 GCA_023426625.1 Bacteroidota bacterium | reverse complement strand
CGTTCATACCCTGCTTTTACAAACCTAAGTTCGTCACCTTGCCTTCCGGAAACCATAAAATGACCATCCCGGTTGGTTACTACCCTTTCATCCGTTCGGATATTAATAACTGTAACATCAGGCATCTCAAGATGATCTTCAGAAGTGATTTTCCCGAAAATATAATCCTGGGCATTGATATTGATGAAAAAAAGAATGGAAAATAGAAAAAGTAGTTTAAGTTTCACGGGCTAGTTTTTACGGAACAAAACTAAAGTTATTTTTAGATTACACCAGAAGTTTAACCACACTTAACTCGTTTTAGGATTTTTTTTAGAATTTCTGCTTTACTTTTTGTTAAATAGACCTCCAGAATTGTTAAAATTTCATATAAAATTTAAGTAAATTGCACTACTAATCCTCCTTTAAAACAATGCAAAATTCATATACAGTTATCAATGCTTCCGCAGGTTCAGGTAAAACTTACGCACTGGTGCAGAGGCTCTTGATGATCTGTCTTCGTTATCCTCATCAGCAGCAATCGATCAGGAATATTTTGGCTTTGACCTTTACCAATAAGGCAGCGAACGAAATGAAAGAAAGGATTCTTTCCTGGCTGGGAAACTTTACCGCAGAAAATTTTGCAGAAAATCCTGATCTTAAAAATATTCAGAAAGCTTTTGAAGAAGAAGGCATTAGGATAACCATTGATGAACTGCATATCCGCTCTAAAAAATTGCTGGATTATATTCTGCATAATTATTCTACTTTAAACATCGGAACTATCGACCGTTTCAATTCCCGTTTAGTAAGAAGTTTTTCTTATGAATTGGGTTTGGCTAAAAACTTTAACCTCGAAATTGAAGCAGAACCTTTCCTGATTGAAGCTGTAGATAAAATGCTCGATCAGATCGGTGAAAATGAAGCGATTTCCAATTCTTTCATGGATTATGTGGATTACAGCCTTGAAAACAATGAACGGATCAACCTTAACAAAAACCTGTACGATTCCGCTAAAGAATTTGTGAAGGACATCCATTACGAATACCTCAAAAGCAATAAGGAGTTCGATGATACCAATTATGAAAATATCAAAAACATCATCCGAAAAGAGATCGTATCCAATAAAAAGCGGTCTGTAGGACTTGCTACGCAATCTATTGAAATTTTTAGATCCAGAAATATTGAGATCGAGGATTTTGCACAGGGTAAAAACGGGATCGGAGGATTCTTCACCAAAGTTTTAGATTTCTATCATCAAAAAAGGTCAGGATTTCCTTTCCCAACCACTCAGGAGGAATCCGTTGTCAATAATTACAGAAAAGGAGCTTCTTCAAAATCAAAGCATAAAGAATCTGAGATTTTGGAAGTCTTGGATCAGTTGTTGGAAAACAGAATGCAGCTCATCCTTCTGTACATCGAAACACAGAAAAAGGAGAAAATATTATCGGCGCTTTTACCATTAAAGGTGAATAAAGATATTCAGGACGAATTACGGAAAATTGAGGAAGAAAATGACCTGGTTCTGCTTTCGAAATTCAACATCCTGATCAATGAAAATCTCAGGAATGAACCTTCAGCTTTTATTTATGAAAAAGTAGGTTCACAGTTTCAGCATTATTTTTTTGATGAATTTCAGGATACTTCGGAACTGCAATGGCAGAACTTTATTCCTTTGAGAGATCACAGTGTTTCAACAGAAAACACTTCTTTCACATTGGTTGGAGATCCGAAGCAAAGTATTTATCGTTTCCGGGGAGGAGAAAGTAAATTGATGCTCGACATCATCAATAAAAAAGAAATCTCACCTAAAGAAGCAGAACTTCTCGTCCTGAAAGACAATTGGAGAAGTGCAAAAAATATTGTGAGATTCAATAATGAACTGTATCGTTTTCACGCCGATGTTTTAGAAGAAGAACATAAAACCATTTTCGGAACCGATGCGGAACAAAATCCAAAATCATCTATTGAAGGCCGTGTAAAAGTAAATCTTATTGAAAACTTAACGAATGAATATTTCTACAATGATACTTCCGAAAGAATGCAAAAAGACATTCAGGAATGTCTTGATAATGGTTTTCAGTTTTCTGACATCACCATTCTTTGCCGGGGAAATTTCGACATTTTCTGTTATTCGCAGAAACTGGGGAGTTTAAAAGTCAATTACAAAGGTGAAGAAACCAATATTAAAACGATTTCCGAGAAAGGTCTGACCCTGGAATTATCCGATACTTTACAAGCTGTTATTGAATTTTTAAAATGGGAGGTAAATCCTAAGAACAAAACCCATCTTATTATGATGATGTATCATCTCAACAAACTGGGACGTATCACCATGCCGGATTTCACGTTGGAAATGAACGTGATTCTTGCCATCAATTCACATGAAGAGATCCTGAATTTTATTCAAAAAACCTATTCTTTACAGCTTAAACAGGACAATTTCCCGAAATTCAATCTTTACAATTTTGTTGAATACTACATCAATGAATTTTCAGTTGAAAATAAAGAAACTGATTTCCTGCTGAACTTCCTGGAAATGCTTTTCAACTTTACTCAAAATGCAGGAGCAAGCACAAAAGAGTTCTTAAAATACTGGGACGAGGAAGCTTCGAAACATTCGATTCAGGCTTCGGAAAATATTGATGCAATACAGATCATGACGATCCATAAAGCAAAAGGATTGGAATTTCCAGTTGTCTTTATCCCGATGATCAACAAAAACCGTGATGGTGAATTTACCAATTGGTTTGAAACGAATAATAACGATGTACTGAAATCGGTGAACATCAATCAGTTCAACAAAAACTTAGAAATATATGATGAAGAGATTGAACAGTTCAACCGTAAAAACTCCTATAAAAATTTTGTGGACCGATTATGCTTGCAATATGTAGCGACCACAAGACCTGTGGAACAATTG